>NZ_JAMYVA010000005.1:0-268756 GCF_040323505.1 Mesorhizobium sp. M0040 | reverse complement strand
ACTTGGCCCTTCCGAGCGGGGTCAGGGCGGCGCCCCTGGCGCGGGGCCGGCCCCCCCGGGCCGCCGCGACGCGGCCGGCCCCGGCGGCTCTGGCCGCCCGCTACCCGCGCGGCGAGCCGCTCACCCGGGCCGAGCTCGGCGTGCTGCTTGCCTATGCCAAGATCGTGCTGTTTTCCGATATCGTCGCCAGCGACGTGCCGGACGATCCGCATTTCGACCGCGACCTGATGGGTTACTTTCCCGACCGCATGGCAAAGAAATATGCGGCGGAAATCCACGGCCATCGCCTGCGCCGCGAGATCATCGCCCGTGTCGTCGCCAATGATCTGGTCAATCGCGGCGGCCCGTCCTTCGTCAACAGGCTGCAGGAAGCGACCGGGCGCAGTGCCGCCGATGTCGTGCGCACCTTCGCCGTGGTGCGGGATGGCTTTGCACTGCCGGCGCTCTATCGCCAGATCGATGCACTCGATAACCAGATCGACGGGCAGATCCAGCTCGACCTCTATCAGGCGGTCAGCCGGCTGATCTATGTGACCAGCGGCTGGTACCTGAAGAACGATGCCGACACTGCACTGCTCGGGCAGCGGATTGCCGAGTTGCAGGATGCGCGCAAGGCGCTGGAGCCGAAGCTCGTTTCGCTGCTGCCGGCCTTCTCGCGCGAGCGGATCGAGGAGCGGCGGCACAGCCTGTCGAAGGGCGGCGCGCCCGAGAGCCTTGCCGAGCAACTGGCGTTGACCGATGTGGCGGAACTCATCCCCGACATAGCGCTGACGGCTCGGACGGCAAATGCCGGCATCGTCGCTGCCGCCAAGGCGTTTTTTGCAGTCAGCGATGTCTTCCGCATCCCGCGCGTCGAAGATGCGGCGCGCTCGATCACGCCCTCGGATTATTACGATCAACTGGCGCTTTCCCGCGCCACCGACACGATCGGCGCGGCCAGGCGCGGCATCGCCGTGGCGGCACTCACCAGTCATGCCGAGGCGGCGGATCCGGTGTCGGCATGGTTGGAGGCCGGCGGCGAACGGGTCGGACGCATCCGCGAGCGGTTGCAGGCGCTGACCGAGGGCGGTGACATCACCGTGTCGCGGCTGTCGGTGGCATCCGGCCTGATGAGTGATCTGACGCAGCTGTGAGACGTCTTCCACATCGCGCGGGATTGCCGGGAAGAACTGCGCTATTGAGCGAACGGCGCCCTGCTTTGGGGGGCGCCGGAGCATGATCCCAAAAAGTGACGATCGGCTTTTGGACAAGATCGTGCTCAACAGAAGACGGAGCGTCATTCCGATTCGATCGGCATGGAGCAAGCTCCAGCGGAGGGGACATGGCTGAGATGGCAGTGCAGCGGGCATCGGGACGCGGCATCTGGGGATGGATGCTGTTCGACTGGGCGGCACAGCCGTTTTTCACGGTCGTTACCACCTTCATCTTCGGTCCTTATTTCGTCTCGCGCATGGCCAGCAATCCGGAGACCGGGCAAGCGGCCTGGGGCTACGGCATTGCCGCCGCCGGCCTCGTCATTGCCGTTTTGTCGCCGGTCCTCGGCTCGATCGCCGATCAGACCGGACCACGCAAACCGTGGATAGCCTTCTTCGCCGCGGTTAAGATCACCTGCCTCACCCTGCTGTGGTTCGCCGCGCCCGGCTCTAATCTTTTTCTGGTCGTGGCGTTGTTCTCGCTGGCATCGGTCGCGGCGGAATTCTCGACTGTGTTCAATGATTCGATGATGCCCCGCCTGGTGCCGAAGAGCGACATCGGCAGGATCTCGAACATGGCCTGGGGACTCGGCTATCTCGGCGGCATGATCGCACTGATCTTCGTCGTTACCGTCATGGCCGGCTCGCCTGAAACCGGCAAGACCGTCGTTGGGCTCGACCCGATCTTCGGCCTCGACCCCAGGCTCGGCGAGGACGCGCGCGCTACCGGGCCGTTATCGGCCGCCTGGTATTTCTTGTTCATCCTGCCGATGTTCTTCTTCACGCCTGATGCGATCAAAGGCATTCCAATCGGGCCGGCGGTGCGCGAGGGACTATCGGAACTGAAGTCGACGCTGGCCGAAGTGCGCAAGCGCAGCGGCATTTTTCGCTTTCTCGTCGCCCGTATGATCTATCAGGACGGCGTCAACGCACTGCTGGCGCTGGGCGGAACGTTTGCGGCGGCAATGTTCCATTGGTCGATTACCGAGATCGGCCTGTTCGGCATCATCCTCAACGTCGTTGCCATCGTCGGCTGCCTGGTTGCCGCACGCCTCGACACAGCGCTGGGTTCCAAGACCATAGTGATGATTTCGCTGGTCATGCTGAGCATTGCCACGCTCGGCATCGTCTCGACCGGCCCGGGCTATACGCTGTTCGGCGCCTGGGTGATGCCCGGACTGGACGGCGGCGGATTGTTCGGCACGGCGGCGGAAAAAGCCTACATTTTCTACGGCCTGCTGATCGGGCTTGCTTTCGGGCCGGTGCAGGCATCGTCGCGCTCCTACATGGCGCGCAGCGTCTCCGCTGCCGAATCGGGCCGCTATTTCGGCATCTATGCGCTGGCCGGCCGGGCAACCAGTTTTGCCGCACCCTTCATGGTGGCCACGATCACCCTGGCCAGCGGCTCGGCGCGGCTCGGCATGGCGGCGATCGTGCTGTTCCTTGGCGCCGGCATGGCGATCCTGATCGGCACGCCCTATCCGGCAGATCGGCCGGCGGAGTGAGCTGCTCTTGCCTTCTCCCACAGCGGGAGGGTAACGCGTTCAATGCCGGAAATGCCTCACTCCGGTGAAGACCATGGCAATGCCGTGAGCGTCGGCGGCGGCGATGACATCGTCGTCGCGCATCGAGCCGCCGGGCTGGATGACGGCGGTGGCGCCGGCTTCGATTGCCGACAAAAGCCCATCCGCGAACGGGAAAAAGGCATCCGAGGCGACGACCGAGCCCCTGGTCAAAGGCTCCGTCAGGCCGGCAGCCTCGGCCGCGTCGAGCGCCTTGCGCGCCGCGATGCGCGAGGAATCGACCCGGCTCATCTGGCCGGCGCCGATGCCGACTGTAGCGCCATCCCTGGCATAGACGATGGCGTTCGACTTGACGTGCTTTGCCACGCGAAAAGCGAATTTCAGATCGGCCAATTCGGCCGGCGTCGGAGCGCGCCTGGTCACCACTTTCAGCTCGAGGTCATCCACCACCGCGTTGTCGCGGCCCTGGACCAGCAAACCGCCAGCAACCGATTTCAAGCCAAGGCCCGCCGCGCGCGGGTCGGGCAGGCCGCCGGTGACCAGCAGGCGTAGGTTCTTCTTGGCGGCAATGATGCGGACTGCTTCTTCGGACGCCTCCGGTGCGATGATCACTTCGGTAAAGGTCTTGACGATCTCTTCGGCGGTTCCGGCATCGAGGATGCGGTTCATGGCGACGATGCCGCCGAAAGCCGAGACCGGGTCGCAGGCCAGCGCCTTGGCATAGGCCGCCTGCAGCGAAGCGTCCTCAGCGACGCCACACGGGTTGGCATGCTTGATGATGGCAATTGCTGCGGAGCGCGACGGGTCGAACTCGCCGACCAGCTCGAAGGCAGCGTCGGTGTCGTTGATGTTGTTGTAGGAAAGCTGCTTGCCCTGAAGCTGGCGCGCCGTGGCGACGCCCGGCCGCCTGTCGCCGTTGACATAGAAGCCGGCGCCCTGATGCGGGTTTTCGCCATAGCGCATCACCGACTGCAGCTTGCCGCCGAAGGCGCGCCATGTCGGATGCTCGATCTCAAGCGCCTCGGCGAACCATCCCGAGATCGCCGCATCGTAGGTGGCGGTGCGGGCAAAGGCCTTGGCTGCCAGCTTCTTGCGGAAATCCAGCGACAACGACCCGAAATTCATCTCCAGCGCGTTGAGCACCGAGGCATAGTCATCGGGATCGGTGACGATGCCGACATAGGCGTGGTTCTTGGCCGAGGCACGGATCATCGCCGGGCCGCCGATGTCGATGTTCTCGACGATCGCCGCGTAGTTGGCGCCGGAGCGACGCACCTCTTCGAACGGATAGAGATTGGAGACGACGAGATCGATCGGCTCGATGCCGTGGTCGCGCATCGCTGCGGCGTGCTCGGGATCGTCGCGCACGCCAAGCAGTGCGCCATGCACCGACGGGTGCAGCGTCTTGACGCGGCCGTCCATGATCTCGGGAAAGCCGGTGAGCTCGGACACGTCGCGCACGGCCATGCCTGCCTCGGCAAGGGCCCTTGCGGTGCCGCCGGTCGAGACTAGCTCGACGCCGGCCGAAGCCAGCGCCCTGGCGAAATCGATCAGGCCGGTCTTATCAAAGACGGAAAGGAGCGCGCGACGGATGGGTACAAGGTCGGGCGCGGGAATGTTCTTGGCGGCGACGGCCATGGGCTGGCGGCCTTTCCAGTTCTGGTTGGAGAGCGTCCGCGGGCCGTAGCATATGAGGCCCGGAAATCAAGCCGCAAGACTTGATCAGTGTCTGCCGTTGCCACCGGCTTCAGCTTTTTCCGGACGGCCGGCGATGATGGTGCGCGTCAATTGCCAGTGGACCTCGGAAATTTCCGAGGCCTTGAACGCAAGCACGATCTGGCGGCTGCGGCGCGGGCCGCCAAGCCCTGCGAAATAGATCGATTCCTCGACCTCGGGCACCACTTCGGTAGAGGTAAACACCCAGGTGTCGGCATGGTCGGCGGCCAGCACCAGACGGTCATGCTCATCCTGGAGCAGGCTTATATCGGGATGGACATGGAAACGCACCGTGACGAAGTCACGGCCATTGTTGCGGATAGAAGCGCCGCCCGGGCGCAGGAAACGTTCCTTGCCGGCAAGCACATTGCCTTCGGTCGATAATTTCAGCTCGCGCTCATGCAGGAAGCCGAAGCGCGCCACATAGCCGTCATGGCGGGCGATGAAGCCCTGGCTGCCCTTCTGGTCGGTGCGCTTGCAAGGCACATGCTGCGGCCCGCCGATCAAAGGCGTGCCGAGCAGGTCGTTGACGCGCAAGGAGTGATTGAAGCGCGCCGACGACGTGTCGTTGATGGTGGCGGTCGAGTGGGCGGCGGTGGCGCGGGCAAGCGGCCGGAACTCGGCGGCGCCATAAGTATCTATTCCGGCATTGACGATATAGTGCTGGCGGCCCGACGACAATTCGAAGGCGAGGCATCCGGCGTGAGCGGCATTGGATACGTCGACGGGGGGCGGCGGGCCGGTATCGGCGATCACAGTGACACCGCCCATCGACAGGCGCTCATAACCCGAATGCGGCGCGTGCAGCAACGGTGCGCCGGCGGTGTCGTCGTGATGCAGGATGCTGGCGATACGGTCGTGAATGGTGGCGCCCATGCCGTTGAAGCGGGCAAGGCTGCCGTCCTGATGGCGAAAGAAGCGCAGTGCCGGCAGCATCCGGTCGATGGCTCCGATCAGGGCGGCCGGCGGCGTCTCGGCCTGATTGGCGTATGTCTGGCGCAACGGCAGAAGGTCGGCGAGGATTTCAAGCACGGTCATCGGATTACGCGAGATATGGCCGCCGTCAGGCAGGATCTGGCGGTCGAGCTCCTCGGCGAGATTGCGGGTAGCACCGCGTAGCGCCGAGGCCGGCGCCGGCAGCGACAAAGCGGCAAAGGCCAGCGCAATGCGGGCGCGCAGCCTGTCCTTGCCGTCCGGCATCTCGCGCACCATGGCGCGCAGATAGCGGATCTGGACGGCGAGCGATTTCAAGAACGCGCGGTAGAACGGAAATTCGGCGCCCTGCAACACGATCGAGGAATGCTGCAGCCAGGCAATGACACGCTTGGCCGTCGTGCCGGGCTCCCAGGCGACGCCGGAAATATGGCTGCCATGGATTGCAATCCAGTCGGAAACCAACGCCCGCGCGTTGGCGGCGGCGAGCTCGGTACCGGCGGCACGCATATGGCGCAGCCAGCGAAAGCCATGCAGCGTTTTTTGCCAGCCGGGATTGGGCACGTCGATCTGGAAGGGCGATTTGCCGCCGGTCTCGACCAGATGCCCCGAAAGCGGATAGCGGCCGTAATAGATCTCGAGCGCGATCTGAGGATCGGCGAGCCGCAGGTCCGGTGGGGCGATCAGGACGCGCTCCGGCGTGCGGCCTGAGTAGCGCCAGCGATAGAGTGGCCCGGCGCGCAAGCGCCGGCGCGTCTTGCGCCAGAACTCCCTCGCGACAAGCGTCCAAAGACGCGTCGTGTTACCGGCAGCGATTGCCAAAACCCCTCCTGATCGTCCTCACCCAAGCACAAGTTTATATGATTCAAGAACTTGTGCGAAGGCGAATTCCGCGGCAGTGGGGCCGTTCAGCCTGTTTTCCATGCCTCCTCGCCCCAAGAAGCCGGACGGCGCTTCAAGATCGGCCCTTAGCCGGCTCTGCGCATGCGGGCGGCGAAGAAGCCGTCCAGCCCGGAGCGGCCCGGCGAGCCTAGCTCCAGATCGGCAGGCGTGGTGCGCAACGTGCCTTGCGGCGTCAGAAACGGGTCGATGCCGGCGATCTCACCCGGCCGAAGCGGGTCGTCGACAATCTCCGCATTGCCGGCGAGAAAGTCGCGATAGAGCTCTTCGCCTTCCAGCGGATCGAGCGAACAGTTGGAAAAGACGATGCGTCCACCAGGCTTGACCAGGGTGACGGCGCGGGCAAGCAGCCGGCGTTGCAGGTCGGCCAGTTTTTCGACGTCGGCCGCCGTCTTCGTCCAGGGAACGTCGGGATGCCGCCGCACCGTGCCGGTCGAAGAGCAAGGTGGGTCGAGGAGGACAGCGTCGAAGAGGTCCTTCGGCTCGTATTTGAGCAGATCGGCCTGGACGATCTCGGCGGCCAGACCGAGCCGTTCGAGGTTCTGCGTCAGCCGTGCCAGCCGCGTTTTGGACATGTCGAGCGCGGTGACGTGGGCGCCGGCGAGGATCAGCTGGGCGGTCTTGCCGCCCGGCGCGGCACAGAGGTCGGCGATTCGCAAACCATTGATGTCGCCGAACAGCCGGGCCGGCAGGCTGGCCGCTGCATCCTGAACCCACCAGGCGCCTTCCCCAAAGCCGGGCAGTTCGGTCACGGAAGCGCTGAGCTTTTCCACCCGCACCGTGCCGGTCGGCAAGACAAAGCCGCCGAGCCGTTCGGCCCACAGCGCCGGGTCCGACTTGACCGAGAAATCGACCGGTGCCTCATGGCGATGGGCGAGCAGTATCTGCCTGGCCTTGTCGAGGCCGTAGACCGTTTTCAAACGGTCGGAAAACCATTTTGGCGCCTCGTCGGTAGCGGCAAGTGCTGCGGCGAGCTCGTCCTGCTTGGCCCGCGCCAGCGTGCGCAGCACGCCGTTGACGAGGCCGGAAAAGCGCGCCGTGCGCGGATCGGACTTGGCGTGTGTCACGGCGAGGTCGACGGCGGCGCTGTCGGGAACATCGAGGAACAGGATCTGCGCTGCCGCCACATGCAAAATGTGCGAAAGCGCCGTGGCGTTGGGCGGCAGCGGCTTTTCCAGGCGACGGGCCAAAAGGCCTGATATGGTCATGCGGTAGCGCAGGGCGGTGACCAGAATGGCGCGCACCAAGGCGCGGTCGCGCAGGTCGAGCGCCTTGTATTGTGGATGGCCGTTTTCATGGTCGGTCAGCCCGTCGAGCGGCGTTTTCGCATCGATGACGGCGGCAAGCAGGCGCGCAGCTGCTTTGCGCGCGGCGAGGCCGGGCGCTTCCGAAGGTTGTCTTGGAAGCGGCGTCATCGTGCGGGTGATCGCTTGGCTAATGCGAAGACGGCGTTGAGAAAATCGTCTTTGCTACCCGCGGGGGAAGACAGCCCCAGGTATTCATTCTCCACCTTGCCGAGATAGTCGGAGATTTGCCTGGGATCTGCGCCGTCGACCACGAGACGCATAATCTGCAGCAGATAGTTGTCATACTCATCTGCAGGAAGCGGACGGAATCCAGGTTCCCTGGATGTCGCTGTACTCTCCATAGGTATTCCAATCGGGTTCCAGTGCTTAGCGCACAGGATACGCATCTCCTCAAGTTGCATAGGCCCCTTCCCGCCCGCGGCTGCGCTCACGACCACGGACCTTTGGGTCCGGTCGGATTGCGTCCCCAGGGATTGGGTCTCGGCTTGGCCGTCTCAGGCGGCCTCTCGGGCCGCGCGGCCCTGTCCCACGGACCAGACGGCTGCTGCCCGGTCCCTTCCGGCGCCGGCCTTGGCGTCGCGGCCGCTTCGGGTGCGCCGGCCATTTCGCTCGCCATCCTCTGCAACGCGGCGATGCGGTTTTCTGTGCTCGGGTGAGTGGAAAACAAACTGTCCATGCGCTCGCCGGAAAGAGGATTGATGATGAAGAGATGGGCGGTTGCCGGATTGCGCTCGGCATCCGGGTTGCGGATGCGTTCGGCGCCCCGCGCGATCTTGTCAAGTGCCGAGGCGAGCCACAGCGGGTGTCCACAGATTTCGGCACCGCGCCGGTCGGCCTCATATTCGCGGGTGCGGCTCACCGCCATCTGCACGATCATGGCGGCCAGGGGCGCGACTATCATCGCCACCAGCACGCCGACGATGCCAAAGGAATTGTTATTGTCGCGGTTGCCGCCGAAAAAGAAGGCGAAATTGCCGAGCATCGAAATTGCGCCGGCAAAGGTGGCGACGATCGTCATGGTCAGCGTATCGCGGTGCTGCACATGGGCGAGCTCGTGTGCCATCACCGCCGCGACTTCTTCATGCGATAGCCGCTCGAGCAGGCCGGTGCTGGCGGCGACAGCGGCATTTTGCGGATTGCGGCCGGTGGCGAAGGCATTGGGCTGCGGATTGTCGATGAGATAGGTTCTCGGCATCGGCAGGCCGGCACGTTGCGCGAGACCCTTCACGATGGCGTAATATTCAGGCGCGTTGCGTTCGTCGACTTCGATCGCACGGTGCATCGACAGCACCATCTTGTCGGCGTTCCAATAGCTGAACAAATTGGTGCCGGCGGCGATCAGCAAGGCAATCATCATGCCGCCGGATCCGCCGATGAGATAGCCGACGCCCATGAACAGGGCCGTCATTGCGGCCAAAAGCATGGCGGTGCGAAGGGTGTTCATCGTCTGCTCCATTTTGGCCCAACAAAGGGGTCGATCCTTGTGGGCCCATCGCTATATGATGGGAAACAGCGGTTCCCGTTTCAATCGGGGCCTGTTTCAATCTAGCGGAAGATCGCATGATCGACAAAACCAGCCATACGCATGCTAACGGCTCGCCGCAAAAGCCGCTGACCCCGGCAGCCAGGCGCGCCTTGGTCGAGGCCGAGGCCCGGCGGGAGAAATATCGCGAGCAGGAAGCCACGCTGCCGAGGGAGATCGGCGGGCGCGGCGGCAAGGAGCCTGGCCGCTATGGCGACTGGGAGGTCAAGGGCCTGACCAGCGACTTTTAGCGCAAGCAGGGTGCTAGTTAAGCAGGCTGTGCGGTCCGTTCCGCTTCGATGGCAATCCAGCCGTTGTCATCGACGGCGATGCCGATCGCGCCATAGCCGGTGATGGCGGCATGCGGCGTCTCCAACGGATGCCGGTGCGTGGCGCTGATCACCACGATTGCAGCGCCCGCGGCTTCGGCCGCCGCTATGCCGGCCGGCGCGTCCTCGAAGACGAGGCAGTCGCCCACATCGACGCCGAGCCGTTCGGCCGCCAGCCGGAAGCAGTCGGGCGCCGGCTTGCCGCGCGATACATCCTCCGCCGCAACAATCACGGCGGGAGCCGGAATACCCGCGGCCTGCAGGCGCAGCAGGGCGAGCTCGCGCGGTGCCGAAGTGGCGATCGCCCAGCTTCCAGGCGGCAGCGACGCCAGGAAGGCCGCGGCGCCGGCAATCGGGCGAATGCCCTCGACATCGGCCGCCTCGGCCTGCAAAAGCGAATCGGCTTCGCGGGCAGGATCGACGCCTGGGAGCGCCAGCCGGCCGATGGTCTCGATCGCCCGCACGCCGTGGATGGTCGGCAGGAATGCGGCGACATCAAGACCTTGCCGATGCGCCCACGCTGCCCAGACCCTTTCCGCCGCGGCGATCGAATTGAGAATCGTGCCGTCCATATCGAACAGGAAGGCCGCGAATTTTCTGCCTTCAAACATCGGTTTCCCGGGGTTATCTTGGAGGGATTATTTCGAAAGACGCGTGTCAATCGACCGTAACGTTGCCGCGTCCGTATGGGAAGCCGCGAGGCGTCGTTTTTGACGACCACAAGGAACCGCCACGCACTGTCCCGCGTTGATCGGCACTATCTTCCATGACGATCGTAGGGGAGGGCGATGCTGATTCGGCTCGGCTATGAAATTGCCATTGAATGCGTTGCAGCAACGCCGGTCGTTTCATTGCTCGATATCCACAGGGATCGCCAGGCCGACATCAAGCGGCAGACGCGCGTGCTGACCTCGCCGTCGGTCCCGACCAGGGTCTACCACGACCTTTTCGGCAATAGCTGCCGCCGCTTCACGGCGCCGGCCGGAAGCTTTCGCATCCTCTATGACGCGGTGGTCGAGGACAGCGGCGAGACGGACGAAGTCAACACGCTGGCGAGAGAAGTCCCGGTTGCCGAATTGCCGGACGAGGTGCTCGGCTATCTGCTCGGCAGCCGTTACTGCGAGACCGACCATCTCGGCGACCTGGCCTGGCAACTTTTCGGCCAGCTTCCGCCGGGCTGGGCGCGGGTGCAGGCCATCGTCGACTATGTCCACAACCGCCTGTCCTTTGGCTACGGCTATGCGCGCTCGACCCGCACGGCGGCGCAGGCGCATGAGGAACGCGTCGGCGTCTGCCGCGACTTTGCCCATCTGGCGATCACGCTCTGCCGCTGCATGAACATCCCGGCCCGCTACGTGAACGGCTATCTCGGCGATATCGGCGTGCCCGCCGATCCGGCGCCGATGGATTTCTCGGCGTGGGTGGAAGTGTTCCTCGACGGCAGGTGGTACACTTTCGATCCTCGCCACAATGTGCCGAGGATCGGCCGCGTCGTCATCGCCCGCGGCCGCGACGCCACCGACGTGCCGCTGCTGCACAGTTTTGGCCCGCATCGGCTCACCCTGTTCAAGGTCTGGACGCACGAGCAGGAAGGTAATCTGTTCAAGCCGCCTTGTCGTGGCGTCGACAAGACGGTCAGCGCACGGATGCTGGCCTAGTCTTTCGGGACACATTCACAGTCCGTGTTTCCATTTCCCGCCACCGCGATCGTGCTGAACCGGTTCGATACATCTCGTCTGTACCGGATTGGGACGCAGTCCAGTCGTCCTGAATTGCGAGCCTGTTCGTGGTAAGCGCTTTGTCAACAAAGCCGTGCCGGCGCAGCTTTCGTTTACCCGCTGTTTACCCTGCCGCCGCTCGAAACCGTTTGGAAACAATGACCTGATCGCGGGCCGGTCGCTTTCCCGGGCCTGGCGGCGCGATCCGGCCGGATTCCTGCAATGCACGTTCGGACAGCTGCAGGCTGTAGCGAATGGAGGCGGAAGGAATGCGGCGTTTCGGGGGTCTTGTTCAGACGATCGGCGGCTTTGCCGGGGATCGCAGCGGAAATTTCGCGGTCCTGTTTGGGATAATCGGCTCAGTGCTGGCACTGAGTGTCGGCTTTGCGGTCAACGTGTCCCAACTCTACAATGTAAAATCGAGCCTGCAAGGCGTGGTCGATGCAGCGGTCACCTCGACGGCCCGCGACCTGACAACCGGCGTCATCAGCGAGGCCGACGCCAGCAAATCGGTGCAGGCCTTTCTCGATGCCAACAGCACGGCGGGTATCCTCCAGGACAACCAGATCGTCCTCGACAATCTGGTTGTCGACAGGACAGCCAAGACTGTCCAGGCGGACGTCCATGTCAACGTCAACTACTATTTCCCGCTTTTCAGCACGGTTGGCATGCAACGCGTCCCCGCATCGACGACGGCGCTCTATTCGGACAAGCAGATCGAAGTCGCGATGATGCTGGACGTGACCGGGTCGATGGCCGGCCAGAAAATCATCGATCTACGGGCGGCCGCGGCGAATGCTGTCGACAGCTTCCTGGGCGGCCAGGACCCCTCCAAGCCACGTGTGCGGGTTGCCATCGTGCCTTATGCCAATTCGGTGAATGCAGGTACACTTGCCGCCAGCAGCGTCTATGTGGAAACCACCGCCAGTCAACGCAAACAGGCGCCGGCCAATGACGCCGTGCAGTATGTCTCGGGCTTTATCCGTCCCGATAATTGCGCCACCGAGCGCAAGGGGATCTATCAATATTCGGACGCAGGCCCCGACGCCAGCATGGTCAACCGCGACTACCTGCTGTCGTCCTTCGCCTGGCAGACCGGCACCGCCGCCTGCCCGATCGCCGCGCTGATGCCGCTGACAGCGGATGCGACGGCGCTCAAGACGGTCATCAAGAATTTCGTCGCCTCCGGCGGCACCGCCGGCCATATCGGCGTGCAGTGGACCTGGTACATGCTTTCGGAAAACTGGGGCAGTGTGATGAAAGCCTCGGAACGGCCGGCCAAGATGGATCCAAAGAAGGTTGCCAAGATCGCGATCCTGATGACCGATGGCGAATTCAACCTGTCCTACTTCGATGCGAGCACGGTCAGCGACGTCTACAATGACGCCGGCAAGGAGCCGACCCGCACGGCCGCCAAGAAACTTTGCGCTGCCATGCGCGACAAGGGCATCGAGGTCTTCACCATTGGGTTTGACCTAAACGAAACGAATGCCAAGGCGACACTCCAGGATTGCGCGAGCCCGGACACCGCCAAGATCAAGCACTTTTATCAGGCGGCCAATGGAACGGAACTCAACCAGGCTTTCCAGGATATAGCGCGCAACGTCGAGATGTTAACCGTAACCAAATAGGGACAACAGCCCAAAAAGGAAAAGGCCGCCGCTTCTCGCGAAGCCGGCGGCCTTCCGTGTTTCCGTCCATGGCGCGGCTCCTGGCGGCGACCCTGGTCGCCAGCCGCGCATCTCGCGCCTTAGCGGGAAGACTGCTTCCCGAAAGTGCGATCCGCTGAGGCCACGTTCTGGAAAACGAAATCACTCGACATCGGATCACCTCCTTTCGATTTGTTGAACACTCCCTCATGATGGGGTGTCATCCGGCAAATGGCAAGGCGCGGCACCCGAAAATCCTGAACAAGCCTGCTTGTGCACTCGGGCGGCTTGCGGCCGGCCGATCGGGCAGGCAAGATCGAGCCGCTATTGTTCCGGGCCACTATTTTGCCGGATAAGGGAGGACGGGGATGGAGGCAGCCGAGAGAGCGGCCCGGATTGTTCGGACGGTCATCGAGACGCTGAAGCCGGGTTTTGCGGTGAGGCTGTGGACAGGCGAGCGGATCGGCCCGGCTGCCGGCCCGGTGCTCACCATCAACGACCAGGACATCGTCTGGCAGATCGTACGTCGGCCCTCTTTATCGACGCTGATCGAGATGTGGATTGCCAAGGCGGTCGACGTCGAAGACGGATCGCTGTTCGATTTCTACGCCTTGCCCACGCACGGCAAGCTCAGGACGAAGCTCAAGACATTGCCGAAGCTGGCGATCCTGCGCGACCTGCCGGCGGTGCTGTTTTCGCGAAAACAGATGACGACGCGAACCGATCTTTCCGGCCGCAATCCTTTCGTCAGCGGTTCGAGCAAGGAGGCGATCCAGCATCATTACGACATTTCCAACGCATTCTACCGGCTCTTCCTCGACGAGCGCATGGTCTATAGCTGCGGCTACTTCAAGGATTTCGCCAACGATATCGATCAGGCCCAGAGAGACAAGCTCGACCATATCTGCCGCAAGCTTCGGCTGAAGCCCGGCGATAGATTGCTCGACATCGGCTGCGGCTGGGGAGCGATGCTCATCCATGCGGTGAAGAATTATGGCGTCGTCGGCCACGGCGTTTCGCTATCGGAAGCACAGACCGAGCTCGCCCGTGAACGCATCCGCGCCGAGGGGCTGGAGGACCGCATCACCATCGAGATAAAGTCCTATGCCGAGCTGTCCGGCTCCTTCGACAAGATCTCGTCGATCGGCATGTTCGAGCATCTGGGGCTTGCCAACCATACGGCCTATTTCTCGAGGATCCATCGCCTGCTCAAGCCGGGCGGCATCTATCTGCACCACGCCATCACCCGGCGCGACAAGGGCAGCTTGAAGAAGACGCTGCGCAAGGGGCCGGAATTCAAGGCGCTGATCAAATACATTTTTCCGGGCGGCGAACTCGATACGATCGGCATGACGCTCGGCAATCTCGAGGCGCACGGCTTCCTCGTCTACGACGTCGAAAATTTGCGCGAGCACTATGCGCGCACCTGCAGGCTATGGGCCGAGCGCCTCCACACACGCTTCGACGAAGCTATCGCCGAGGTCGGCGAAGCCAAGGCGCGGCTCTGGCTGCTTTATCTCACCGGCTGCTCGATTACCTTCGAACGCGCCTCGGCGCAGGTTTTCCAGACCGTCGCCACAAGGCGCGCGCGTGGGCCGAGCGGCCTGCCGCCGACGCGGGCGGATTTGTACCGATAGCTACAGGAGGCGCATCGTGGCGCCGATCTCGACGCGGGCCGGTCGATCGACGGTGCAGTAGACGCCGAGGTTATGGGCGTTGTGGCGGACCAGGCTGCGCAGGATTGCCGGGTCGTGGTCGAACCCGTCCTGGCCAATGATGGTGAAGCCGCAGCGGCGGCACGGCTCGGAGATGGTCAGGAGCAGGTCGCCGATTGCCAGCTTGCGCCCGATCCATTCCGTCTCGGGGAACGATCCCTCGACCTCCGGCATATCGACGACGATGTTGGGGCGGAAGCGGCGCGCGTCGGCGGTGCCCTCTGGATGCAGCACTTTCAAACGCGCCAGTGAGGCGGTGGTCAGCAGATGAATAGGGGCTTTGACGTAGCGTTCCGTCAGCGGAGGGCCGGCGTAATCCGGAGCCGCATTTTCCCGACGGAACGGCCGGATGGAAGCCGCAAAGCCGAGATAGGCGCAAATGGCGCGATCACTTTGCGCGCCAGGTGCCGAAAGCCAGCGTCCGTCGGGGATGGCGACCTCCAGCCTGCCGGCCTGCGACAGCCGGGTGCGGATGCGGGGCACCTTGTGCCATTTCGCTTCGCGGTCGGGCCGTGCGATTTCATCGGTCGAGGTATCGACAAGACCAAACAGGCGGTCGCCTTCGACGGTATGCCAGTCGACGGAGATCGCCTGCTGAAACTCGCCGGCGAGCGAGCTCGCGGGATAGCGCCAAAGCTCGGTGACGGCGCCCAATGCGGGTTGCATCAGCCCTTCTTGTTTTGCCGGTTGGCGATAAGGTCGTCGACGACCGCCGGATCGGCCAGCGTCGAGGTATCGCCGAGCGCGGCAAAATCATCCTCGGCGATCTTGCGCAGGATGCGTCGCATGATCTTGCCGGAACGCGTCTTCGGCAGGCCGGGCGCGAACTGGATCTTGTCGGGCGAAGCGATGGCGCCGATCTCCTTGCGGACATGGGCGACGAGCTCCTGGCGCAATTCCTCGCTTGGCGTCTCGCCGGCCATCAGCGTGACATAGCAGTAGATGCCCTGGCCCTTGATATCGTGCGGGTAGCCGACGACGGCGGCCTCCGAGACCTTCCCATGCGAAACCAGCGCCGATTCGACCTCGGCGGTGCCCATGCGGTGGCCGGAGACGTTGATGACGTCGTCGACGCGGCCGGTGATCCAGTAGTAGCCGTCAGCATCGCGGCGGCAGCCGTCGCCGGTGAAGTATCTGCCCTTGTAGGTCGAGAAATAGGTCTGCACGAAGCGGTCGTGATCGCCATAGACGGTGCGCGTCTGGCCCGGCCATGAGTCGGCAATACAAAGATTGCCGCTGGCTTCGCCTTCGAGCACCTTGCCGTCGGTATCGACCAGCTGCGGCTTGACGCCAAAGAAGGGCCGCGTCGCCGAACCCGCCTTGAGGTGGGTGGCGCCCGGAACCGGCGTGATCATGATGCCGCCGGTCTCGGTCTGCCACCAGGTATCGACGATCGGCACCTTGCCATTGCCGACGACGTTGAAATACCACTCCCAGGCTTCCGGATTGATCGGCTCGCCGACGGTGCCGAGCACGCGCAGCGACTTGCGCGACGTTTTGGTGACATGGGCATCGCCGGCGCCCATCAGCGCGCGCAACGCCGTCGGCGCCGTGTAGAAGATGTTGACCTTGTGCTTGTCGATCACGTCCCAGAAACGCGACTGCGACGGGTAGTTCGGCACGCCTTCGAACATCAGCGTGGTGGCGCCGTTGGCGAGCGGCCCGTAGACGATATAGCTGTGGCCGGTGACCCAGCCGACATCGGCGGTGCACCAGTAGATATCGCCGTCATGATAGTCGAAGACATATTGGTGGGTCATCGAGACATAGACGAGATAGCCGGCGGTGGTGTGCAGCACGCCCTTCGGCTTGCCGGTCGAGCCGGATGTGTAGAGGATGAACAGCGGGTCCTCGGCATTCATCTTCTCGGGCTTGCATTCGGCCTTAACCGTGGCGACCTCGTCATGGTACCAGACGTCGCGCCCGGCGGCCCAGCCGGTCTTGCCGCCGGTGCGGCGTACGACCAAGACCTTTTCGACTTTTGTTCCGGCCTTGGCGGCGATCTCGATCGCCTTGTCGGTGTTCTCCTTTAGCGGGATCGGCTTGCCGCCGCGCAGGCCTTCGTCGGCGGTGATGACGAAGGTCGACTTGCAGTCATCGATGCGTCCGGCCAGCGCATCCGGCGAAAAGCCGCCGAAGACGACCGAATGAATGGCGCCGATGCGCGTGCAGGCGAGCATCGCATAAGCGGCCTCCGGGATCATCGGCATGTAGATGGTTACGCGGTCACCCTTCTTGACGCCGTGCTTTTTCATCACATTGGCGAAGCGGCAGACATGCGCGTAAAGCTCGTTATAGGTGATCTTCCTGTCGTCGTAGGGATTGTCGCCTTCCCAGATGATGGCGGTCTGTTCGCCGCGCTTCTTCAGATGCCGGTCGATGCAGTTCCAGGAAACGTTGGTCTGGCCATCCTCGAACCATTTGATCGAGACCTGGCCGTCGAAGGACGTGTTCTTGACCTTGCTGTACGGCTTGAACCAGTCGATGCGCTTGCCGTGCTTGCCCCAGAACTTGTCCGGGTTCTTGACGCTGTCGGCGTACCATTTCAGGTAGGTGTCGTTGTCAATCAGCGCGTTCTTCTTCCACGCCGGCTGGACGCGATGGACATGAACATCGGACATTTCTTCGCCTTCCTCCCCAAAACCAAACCGCCGGCTTGACTGCCGGCAGGATCGCGGCGATGCGGCCGCGAATTCGCGCGCATTATTAACAGTTCGGCCGCGACGGCAACATTAGACGTTGGATTCGCGCGGCGGGATGCCGCAGGTGCCTTGCCGGGCGGTGTCAGCACTCTCGTGAGGCGGCTGCTAAGCGCATGTTTTTGCGGGAGGAATCTAGTTTGATCGCAGAAATATCAATAGACGAATAAGTAAATGGGGTGCACAATTTCAGGCTGGGAGGAAGGAGAATCAACCAGGGGACCGCAATGCGCGACCATTCAGAAATGGACCTGATGCTCAAGGGCTATGGCTTGACCACGGCCAAGATTCTTTATCACTTTCCAGATCACCCGCATCTGCTGCAGAGCTTCATCTGGCAGGATTACGACATCGCCCCGAAATTTCCCGTGCTGATCCGTTTCATCGAGTTCTGGAAGGCCAAGCTCGAGGGCCCGCTGCATTCGGTCAGCTACACGCACCAGAAGCTGATCGCGCCGAACGAATGGCGCAAGGTCGACGGCGAGTTCGTTCTGCATTAGCCGGGCGGGCGGCAGCCTGGGAGCCGCCGCCCAGCTTTTGGAGCGTTAGACTGCGGGCGGGTTCAGCCGGGCAAAACCCTCCTGCCGGCGATAGGGAAAATACGGATAGGGTGCGGTGATCTCACTTGCCGTGTCGAGCTTCTTCATCTGCTCGGCTGTCAAGGACCAGCCGACGGCGCCGAGATTCTGGCGCAACTGCTCCTCGTTGCGCGCGCCAATGATGACGGAGGCGACGGTCGGCCGCTGCAGCAGCCAATTGATGGCGATCTGCGGTATGGTCTTGCCGGTTTCCTCGGCGACAACATCAAGCGCGTCGACGACCCGATAGAGATGCTCATCCTCGACGGGCGGTCCGAAGCTTGCCGTGTCGTGCAGCCGGCTTTTCTCAGGCAGCTTCTGGCCACGGCGGATCTTGCCGGTCAGGCGGCCCCAGCCGAGTGGGCTCCACACCAGCGCACCGACGCCCTGGTCGAGGCCGAGCGGCATCAACTCCCATTCATAATCGCGTCCGACCAGCGAGTAATAGATCTGATGGGCGACGTATCGGGGATAGCCATGTCTATCCGCCAGGCCGAGCGACTTCATCACTTGCCAGCCGGAAAAATTGGAGACGCCGACATAACGCAGCTTGCCGGCGCGCACGAGACTGTCCAGCGTCGACAGCACCTCCTCGATCGGTGTTGCGGCGTCGAAGGCGTGCAGTTGCAGCAGGTCGATGTAATCGGTGCCAAGACGCTTCAGCGCGTCTTCGACGGCCTTGATCAGGCGTGAACGTGACGAGCCGGCATCGTTGGGACCGTCGCCCATCGGCAGCGAGGTCTTGGTCGAGATCAGCACGGCGTCGCGGCGGCCCTTGATGGCAGCGCCGAGCACTTGTTCGGAAGCGCCACTCGAATAGACATCGGCGGTGTCGAACAGGTTGATGCCGGCCTCAAGGCAGATGTCGACCAGCCGCCGTGCTTCCGTCGCATCGCTGTTGCCCCAGGCGCCGAACAGCGGGCCTGAACCGCCGAAGGTTCCAGCGCCGAACGAGAGCGCCGGGACTTTCAGGCCTGATGCGCCAAGATTTCGATAATCCATGGGTTTGCTCCTTGTCGAAGGATGGCTGTTTCAAAGATTGGTTGAGGTTTGCGTTCTATGACCGCGCGATTTCCGGTGTGGCGAGGACAGGATCTCGGTCGAGACGCAGCGCAAACGCCGCCACGGCGAGCGCTGAAAGCGGCAACAGCGCCGCGACCCAGGTGACGGCACCGAGGCCGGGACCATGGGCGATGACCACGCCGCCGAGCCAGGCGCCGGCCGCATTGCCGAGGTTGAAGGCGGCGATGTTGAAGGATGAAGCTAGGCTCTGGCCGGCGCCTTGCGCCTTCTGCAACACCCATAACTGTAGCGGCGCGACGGTGGCGAAGGCGGCGGCGCCGAGCAGGCCGACATAGATAACGGCCATGACCTGGTTGTGCAGGGCGAAGGTCATGGTGCCGAGCACCATCGCCAGCACGACGAGACTGCCGAGAACGGACGGTACCAACCAGCGGTCGGCGAACTTGCCGCCGGCGAGGTTGCCGGCGATGAGGCCGCCGCCGAAGACCAGCAGGATCGGCGACACCGCTGCTTCGTCAAAACCGGTGATCTTGGTCAGCAACGGGGCGATGTAGGTGAAGACGGCGAAGACGCCGGCATAGCCAAGCACGGTGGTGGCAAAGCCAAGCAGGACCGGCGTGCGGCAGAGCACGGCGAGATCGGCGCGCAAATTGCTCTTCTCAGGCTCTGTTCGGCTGCGCGGCACCAGCAGCAGAATGATGGTAAAGGCGGCGATGCCGACCAGGGTCACCGCCCAGAAGGTCGCGCGCCAGCCGAAGGCTTGGCCGAGCCATGTGCCGAAGGGCACGCCGAGGATGTTGGCGATGGTCAGGCCGGTGAACATCAGGGCGATCGCCGAGGCTTTCTTGTTGGGCGCCACCAGTCCGGTCGCCACGACCGAGCCGACGCCGAAGAAGGTGCCGTGGGCGAAGGCGGTCAGTACGCGCGCACCCATCAGCGTCCAGTAGTCTGGGGCAAGCGCACAAGCGAGGTTGCCCAGCGTGAAGATCGCCATCAGCGCCAGAAGCACGGTTTTGCGCGGCCAACGGCCGGTCGCGATCGTCAGCAGCGGCGCGCCGATGACGACGCCCAGCGCATAGCCGGAAATCAGCTGGCCGGAAGCCGAGATCGAGACGCCGAGATCAGTGCTGACGTCGAGCAGCAGGCCCATGATGACGAATTCGGTGACGCCGATGCCAAAGGCACCAGCGGCAAGAGCGTAAAGAGCAAGGGGCATGGCGGTTCCCACTTCGATGACGACCAGTTTTGACGACGGGCGCCGTGTCCTCCCACGCCCCGATCCGGAAGATCGTGCCGCGATGTGCTGTGAACCAGCCTTGCATCGGGCACATCGTCTGTGAAATAAATTCACCAATGGGTAGGCCCGACATCAATCGCTCCGGCGAGATCGAAGTGTTCGTCCGCGTCGTCGAGGCGGGCAGCTTTTCAGCCGCTGCCCGTGCGTTGCGGATGACGCCGTCGGCGGTGAGCAAGCTGATCGCGCGGCTGGAGGCGCGGCTTGGTGCGCGGCTGGTCAGCCGTTCGACGCGCAAGCTGCAACTGACGCCGGAGGGGGCGGCGTTCTTCGACAGCGGCGTGCGCGTCCTGGCCGACATGGCGGCGGCCGAGCGCGAGGCAGCGGCGGGTGCCGCGCCGCGTGGCCGGCTGCGGATCAGCAGCTACGTGCCTTTCGGGCAGCACCGGCTGATCCCGCTTTTGCCGCGTTTTCTAGAGCGCTACCCCGAAATCTCGGTCGATCTGGTGTTGACTGACGATGTCATCGACCTGATGGAGGAGCGCGCTGACGTCGCCATCCGCGCCGGGCCGCTCGGCGAATCACGGCTGGTGGCGCGCAAGCTCGGGCAGAGCCGGGTGGTCGTCGTTGCGGCGCCATCGTATCTCGAAGCGCGTGGCACGCCCAAGGAGCCCGCCGATCTCGATCGTTACAACCGGATGGGCTTCCGTTTCGTACGTCACCTCGAGGGCTGGCCTTTTATCGACGCGGCCGGCAAGCCGATCACCCTGTCGATCATCGGAAATACGCTGGTCAGCGACGGCGAGGCGATGCGGCTGATGGCGCTCTCGGGGGCGGGCATCGCCCGGCTGGCACGCTGGCATGTGGAGGCCGACATTGCCGCCGGCCGGCTTCTGCCGCTGCTGGAAGAGTTCAACCCCGGCGACGAGGAACTCACCCACGCCGTCTATGTCGGCCAAGGCAAGCATCTGCCGGCGCGGGTGCGGGCGTTTTTGGACTTTTTGGTCGAGACTGTCCGGCTGACCTGAGCCCAAAAAAGATCGGGAGCCTGCCGGCTCCCGAAGCATCGAATCGAAGGTGAGTTTGAGTTACGTTTTCGGGACAACGGGCGCCGGACGCCGGCCCGCAGCCTGACGTTCCACCATCCAGCCGGGGTATTCGGCGGGCAGGGCACTGACTTCGTCGAGGCGAACGAGATCATCGGCATCGAGCTTCAACTCGGTGGCTGCAAGGTTCTGTTCCAGCTGCTCCATGCGGCTGGCGCCGATGATGACGCTCATCACGAACGGCTTGGCCAGCACATAGCCGAGCGCCACCGTGGCGACGCTGACGCCGTGCTTGGCGGCGATCTCGCGCATGACGGCGACTGCTGCCCAGGCACGGTCCTCATTGACCGGCGGGAAATTGAAGCTGGCGCGACGGCCCTCGCCATTGCCGGGGGCGCCCGGTCCGTATTTGCCGGAGAGCAGGCCGCCAGCCATCGGCGACCAGACCATCAGCCCGAGCTTCTCCTCGTTGAGCAGCGGCACGATTTCGCGCTCGAGTTCGCGGCCGGCGATCGAGTAGTACGACTGCACGGTCTCGAAGCGGGCAAAGCCTTTGCGCTCGGCAATACCCAGCGCCTTGGCAACGCGCCAGGCCTGCCAGTTCGAGACGCCGACATAGCGGACCGTGCCGGCGGCAACGAGGTCGTCGAGCGCCCGCAGTGTCTCGTCGATCGGCGTCACCGTGTCGGTGCCGTGCAGCTGGTAGAGATCGATGTGATCGAGCTGCAGCCGCTCGAGGCTGCCTTCGACCGAATCCATGATGTGGCCGCGCGAGGAACCACGCTGGTTCGGGCCCCCGCCCATGGCGCCATGGACCTTGGTGGCGATGATCACGTCCTGTCGGTTGACGCCAAGATTCCTGAGCGACTGGCCGAGAAGCCGTTCCGAGGCGCCGAAGGAATAGACATCCGCCGTGTCGAAGAAATTGACGCCGGCGGCGAGCGAGCGGGCAACGATCTCGTCGACGCCCTTCTGGTCGAGGCTGGCGATCAGGCCCCATTGGGCATTCTCGCCGGCCGCGCCGAACGTCATCGTGCCGAGGCAAAGTTCGGAGACGAACATCCCCGTATTTCCAAGTTGATTGTAACGCATGGGTGGCTCCAGACGGGTTGAGAATAACTCGACCCATATAGGAACGAAACGTTCCGTTTCTATACGCTGGCGCAGTCAATGTCAGCCTGTGGCCTAAGGTCGGCTGCGCCTCATCTGGCGCCGAAAATTGCCGATCCAACCCTGACACTGGTCGCGCCGAAGGCGATCGCGGTTTCGTAGTCGCCGGACATGCCCATGGAGAGCTTGTCGACGCCGGCCTCAAGCCCAAGCTTTTCCAGCAGCGCGAAATGCGGACCGGGGTTCTCGTCGGCCGGCGGAATGCACATCAGCCCTTCGATGGCGAGGGCGTGAACCGAGCGGCAGCGGGCCACGAAGGCGACAGCCTCGCGCGGCTCGATGCCGGCCTTTTGCGGCTCGGAGCCGGTGTTGACCTGGACATAGAGCCTTGGTGACCGGCCTTGCCTGGCGATCTCCTTGGCCAGCTCTGCGGCGATCTTTTCACGGTCGACGGTTTCGATGACATCGAACAATGCCACCGCTTCCTTGGCCTTGTTCGATTGCAGCGGACCGATCAGATGCAGCTCGATGTCGGAAAATGCCTCCTTCAGCACCGGCCATTTCGCTTGTGCTTCCTGGACGCGGTTTTCGCCGAAGACGCGCTGGCCGGCCTCGATAATCGGGCGGATATCGGCGGCGTCGAAGGTTTTCGAGACTGCGACCAGCGTCACCGCTCCGGCCTCACGGCCTGCCTCGCACTCGGCGGCAGCGATCCTTGCCTTGACCGTGAAAAGCTGTTCGACGGCGCTCGCCATGCCTATATCCTGCCTGTGTTTGGCTTTTCGCCGGATCGCCGCAGTTGACGGGTCCGGCAATCCATGGTGAACACCGCGACGACATTTCCTGAGCCGCCCGGGCATTGTCCGGCGGCTCGCGCATGCTTTTAAGTGAAAAACACCCGATGGCAACCGAACGATACAATCCGCGCGCGTCAGAGCCCAAATGGCAGAACGCCTGGGACGCCAAGAAGCTGTTCGAAGCCGACAATGACGACCCGCGCCCGAAATACTACGTGCTGGAGATGTTCCCGTATCCGTCGGGGCGCATCCATATCGGCCATACCCGCAACTATACGATGGGCGACGTGGTGGCGCGCTACAAGCGGGCCAAGGGTTTCAACGTGCTGCACCCGATGGGCTGGGACGCCTTTGGCATGCCAGCCGAAAACGCGGCGATGCAGAACAAGGTCCATCCCAAGGACTGGACCTATCAGAACATCGCCGCCATGCGCGAGCAGCTCAAGGTCATGGGCCTGTCGCTCGATTGGGCCCGCGAGTTCGCCACCTGCGACGTCGACTACTATCACCGCCAGCAGATGCTGTTCCTCGATTTCGTCGAGAAGGGGCTGGTGACGCGCAAATCCTCCAAGGTCAACTGGGATCCGGAGGACATGACGGTGCTTGCCAACGAGCAGGTCATCGACGGACGCGGCTGGCGCTCAGGCGCGCTGGTGGAACAGCGCGAGCTGACGCAGTGGTTCTTCAAGATCACCGATTACGCGCAGGATCTGCTGGATTCGCTCGACCAACTCGACGACTGGCCGGAAAAAGTGAAGCTGATGCAGGCGAACTGGATCGGCCGTTCGGAAGGGCTGCTGATCCGCTGGCCGCTGGCCAAGCCAGTCGCCGGCGAGCATGAGCTCGAAGTCTATACGACCAGGCCCGACACCATCTTCGGCGCGTCCTTCATGGCGATTGCGGCCGACCATCCGCTGGCCAAAAAGGCCGCCGAGGACAATCCGGCGCTGGCAAAGTTCATCGACGAAGTCCGCCATATGGGCACTTCGGCGGCGGCATTGGAGACGGCCGAGAAGAAGGGTTTCGATACCGGCATTCGCGTTGTCCATCCGTTCGACGAGAGGTGGACGCTGCCCGTCTACGTCGCCAATTTCGTGCTGATGGACTATGGCACCGGCGCCATCTTCGGCTGCCCGGCACATGACCAGCGCGACCTCGACTTCGCCAACAGATACGGCCTTCCGGTCATTCCGGTGGTGATGCCGGAAGGCGAGAATCAAGGAAGCTTCCAGGTCATCGACGAGGCTTATGTCGATGATGGCGCGATGATCAATTCGCGCTTCCTCGACGGCATGAAGCCGGATCAGGCATTCGACGAGGTGGCGAAGCTGCTGGAACAAAGGACCATCGGCAACCGGCCGATGGCCGAGCGCAAGGTGAATTTCCGCCTGCGCGACTGGGGCATTTCGCGCCAGCGCTATTGGGGGTGCCCGATCCCGATGATCCATTGCGAGGATTGCGGCGTGGTGCCGGTGCCGAAGGCCGACCTGCCGGTCAAGCTGCCGGACGACATCGAGTTCGACCGGCCGGGCAATCCGCTCGATCGCCATCCGACATGGCGGCACGTCAAATGCCCGCGTTGCGGCAAGGATGCGCGGCGCGAAACCGACACGATGGACACATTTGTCGATTCTTCTTGGTATTTCGCTCGCTTCACCGCGCCGTGGGCAAACGATCCGACCGATCCCAAGGCCGCGACTGAATGGCTGCCGGTCGACCAGTATATTGGCGGCATTGAGCATGCGATCCTGCATTTGCTCTATTCGCGCTTTTTCACCCGCGCCATGCGCGAGACCGGCCATGTCGATCTCGCCGAGCCGTTCAGGGGCCTGTTCACGCAAGGCATGGTGGTGCACGAGACCTATCGGGTTGGCGGCGCCTCGAACGGCCGCTGGCTTGCGCCTAGCGAGGTCAGGCTGGAAGACGCCGACGGCAAGCGCCGCGCCTTCGAAATCGCCACCGGCGAAGAGGCGGTGATCGGTCCGCTCGAAAAAATGTCGAAGTCGAAGAAGAATACGGTGAGTCCGGAAGAGATCACCGACGGCTACGGCGCCGATACGGCGCGCTGGTTCATGCTGTCGGACTCGCCGCCCGAGCGCGATGTCGAATGGACCGACGAGGGTGCGGCCGGCGCGCATCGCTTCATCCAGCGCATCTGGCGCCTGGTGTCGACGGCTGCCGAATCGCTCGCCGGAGTCCGGCCAGAGGCGGCGAAGGACGGCGAGGCCGGGACAGTGTCCAAGGCCGCGCACAAGATCTTGAAGTCGGTCGGCGAGGATATCGAAAAGCTCGCCTTCAACCGCGCCATCGCCCGCATCTACGAGCTCGCCAATGCCTTGACCGTACCGCTCAACGAGGCGGCAGAGGGCAGGGCCGGTCCGGCGCTGCAAGCGGCCTGCCGTGAGGCCGTCGAGATCCTGGTGCACCTGATCGCGCCGGTCATGCCGCATCTGGCCGAGGAGTGCTGGCAGACGCTCGGCGGCACCGACCTTGTCGCCGAACGGCCCTGGCCGGATTACGATCGCTCGCTTGTCGTCGACGCCGAGATCGTGCTGCCGGTCCAGGTCAACGGCAAGAAACGCGGCGATTTGACAATTGCCCGTGACGCGGATCAAGGTGCGGTCGAAAAGGCGGTTCTGGCTCTCGACTTCGTGCAGAAAGCGCTCGAAGGTAAGGCGCCGCGCAAGGTGATCATAGTGCCGCAGAGGATCGTCAATGTCGTTGCCTGATCCGCGAAAGACAGAGTTGACGCTGCGCCGCGTTGTGCTTTGCGGGCTGCTCGCCTCGGTGGCGCTGGTTTCCGCCTGCACGGTGCGGCCGCTCTATTCGAGCGCGCCGCTGATCGCCGGCTCGCAGGTCGGCGCTGCTGCCGAACTGGCATCGATCTCGGTCAAGCCGGTCAAGACCCGCTACGCCCAGCAGGTCCGCAACAATTTGATCTTCGCGCTCGGCCAGGGCGCCGGCGAGCCGGCTTCGCCGGTCTATTCGCTTGATCTCGGCGTCTCCGAACTCGTCGAATCGGCGGCAATCGAGCAGGTCACGACCGACGAAGACGAGCCGACCGCCGGCACTGTGACGCTGACTGCCAACTATGTGCTCAGCGATGCCAAGACGGGCACGGTCATAGCGAGGGGCAAGCGCTCGATTCCGTCGTCATACGACAGGCCGCGCCAGGAATTCGCGTCATACCGGGCCCAGATCGACGCCGAGAACCGTGCGGCGCGCGAGCTGGCAGATGTGCTGCGGCTGTCGATTGCCCAGGATCTGATCAAGCACGGCAAGCCGGCGGCAAGCTAGGTCTTTCCAGAGTGCGCAATCTGCAAAAAAGGCCGATTGCTCGGCTTTTTTTGTTCGTAGGATAGTCGCTTCAGCCGATCTTCTGCCCGGTCTTTGCCCAGTCGGCGAGGAACAGTTCCAGGCCCTTGTCGGTCAGCGGGTGCTTGACCAGCGCCTTGAGCGTCGCCGGCGGCGCGGTGATGACATCGGCACCGATCAGCGCCGCCTGCTTGACATGGTTCACGGTACGCACCGAAGCGGTCAGGATTTCAGTCTGGAAGTCATAATTGTCGTAGATGGTGCGGATATCGGCAATCAGCTCCATGCCGTCCCAGCCGCTATCGTCGATGCGGCCGACGAAGGGCGAGATGAAGGAGGCGCCGGCCTTGGCGGCGAGCAGCGCCTGGGTGGCCGAGAAGCACAGCGTGACGTTGACCATGCGGCCGTCCGACCGGATGTCCTTGCAGGCTCTCAGGCCGTCGAGCGTCAGCGGCACCTTGATGCAGACATTGTCGGCGATCCTGGCCAGGATCTTGGCCTCCGCCATCATGTCCTTGTATTCGGTGGCGACGACTTCGGCCGAGACTGGGCCCTTGACGATCTCGCAGATCTCTCTTGTGACGTCGGCGATCTTGCCGCCGGATTTCAGGATCAGCGACGGATTGGTGGTTACGCCGTCGAGCAGCCCCAAATCGTTCAGCTCGCGGATTTCCTTGACATCGGCGGTGTCGACAAAAAATTTCATGGCGGTCTCCTGAAGATTTTTCATGTGCACGTCATGCACATTTGGGGTCGGACTTTGATCTAGACCAAAGTCGGGGCAAGGTCACGCCTCATGATCGAAGATTCGCCCTTTGTCGCGGCCGCACCGGTGCTGGTGCCGATGCCCGCCGAGCGCCCCTACACCTATGCCGTGCCGGCTGGCATGCGCGTGGTGCCGGGCTCGATCGTGCGCGTTCCGCTTGGGCCCCGCCAGGTCGCCGGCATCGTCTGGGACGGCGCCGTCGAAAAGGTCGACGCGAAGAAATTGCGGCCGATCGAGCAGGTTTTCGACTGCCCGCCGATCGACCGCGCGATGCGGCGTTTTGTCGATTGGGTGGCGCAGTACACGCTGTCGCCGCCCGGCATGGTGGCGCGCATGCTGCTCAGGGCGCCGGAGGCGTTCGACCCGGAGCCGTGGATCGAAGGGCTGCAGCGCACGTTCGCCAAGCCCGACCGGATGACGGAGGCGAGGACGCGCGTGCTGGAGACGGCCGAAGGCGGACTTGCCTGGACGCGATCCGGCCTGGCGCATGCGGCAGGCGTGTCGTCGACGGTGGTGGACGGGCTGCGGGTGCAGGGCGTATTCCAGACGGTGATGATCCCGCCGCGGCCGGTGGTCGCAGCACCCGATCCCGGCTACGCCGTGCCTTCACTGATGCCCGACCAGAGCGATGCCGCCGAGACGCTGCGCGCCAATGTCGCGACCGGTACATTCGGCGTCACCCTGCTCGACGGTGTAACCGGATCCGGCAAGACGGAGGTCTATTTCGAGGCGGTCGCGGCCGCGCTCGATCGCGGCAAGCAGGTGCTGATCCTGCTGCCGGAAATCGCGCTGACCCACGCCTTCCTCGAACGCTTCCAGGAGCGGTTCGGCGCCAAGCCGGCGGAGTGGCACTCGGACCTGCCGCCAAGGATGCGCGAAAAGGTCTGGCGGCAGGTAGCGGAAGGCGGCGTGCGGGTCGTCGCAGGCGCGCGCTCGGCGCTGTTCCTGCCATTCAGGGAGCTTGGACTGATCGTCGTCGACGAAGAGCACGATCCCGCCTACAAGCAGGAGGATCGCGTCTTTTACAACGCGCGCGACATGGCCGTGGTGCGCAGCCATATCGGCGGCTTTCCGGTCGTGCTCGCCTCGGCGACACCGTCGGTCGAAAGCCGGGTCAATGCCAGCCAGGGCCGCTACAGCAGGGCGGTGCTTTCGGCGCGCTTTGCCGAGGCGGCACTTCCCGATCTCAAGACGATCGACATGCGCCGCGCGCCGCCGGCACGCGGCGGCTTCCTGTCGCCTGTACTGCTCGGCCATATACGGCAGACGCTGGAAAGAAAGGAACAGTCGCTGCTGTTCCTCAACCGGCGCGGCTATGCGCCGCTGACGCTCTGCCGGGTCTGCGGCCACCGCTTCGGCTGTCCGGTCTGCTCGGCCTGGCTGGTCGAGCACCGCTTTCGCGGCCAGCTCGTCTGCCACCACTGCGGGCACAATGAACGCCGGCCCGAAGCCTGTCCGGAATGCGGCACGCTCGATCATCTGGTCGCCTGCGGGCCAGGCGTCGAGCGCATCGCCGAGGAGGTCGTCGCGCATTTCCCCGATGCCCGCACCATCGTCTTGTCGTCCGACCTGATGGGCGGCGTGCGGCGGCTGCGGCTCGAGCTTGAAGCCATCGCCAATGGCGAGGCCGACATCGTCATCGGCACACAACTCGTCGCCAAGGGCCATAATTTCCCCAACATGACGCTGGTCGGTGTGGTCGATGCCGATCTCGGCCTTGCCAATGGCGACCCGCGCGCCGCCGAGCGCACCTTCCAACTGCTCAGCCAGGTGACCGGCCGCGCCGGCCGCACCGGCAAGAAAAGCCTCGGCCTGCTGCAGACCTTCCAACCCGACCACCCGGTGATGCGCGCGATCGTCTCAGGCGATGCCGAGGCCTTCTACGAGCGCGAGATCGCCGAGCGTGAGCGGGCGGGGCTGCCGCCCTTCGGCAGGCTCGCCGGCGTCATCGTCAGCGCGGCGACACGGGCCGAAGCCGAAGGGCACGCCCGTGGCCTGCGTCGCGCCGCGCCGCAGGCCAGCGACCTGTTCGTGCTCGGCCCGGCCGAGGCGCCGCTGTCGTTGATCGGCGGCCGCCATCGCTTTCGCCTGCTGATCCAGGGCGAACGGCGCGCCGACATGCAAGGGTTCATTCGCACCATGCTGGCCGAGGGACCGAAGATAAGGGGCTCGGTGCGAGTCCAGGTCGACATCGACCCGCAGAGCTTTTTGTGAAGGGGCTCAGAGGACAGGCTTCCGTAAATTGCCGATGCCCATCTGGCGTATGTCTCTTGCTTCGTTAGAATGCCCGAAATTTTGAATATCCATTTACGAGGGGACAACATGGAATTTGCGTTTCCGTGGCCGATGAGCCAGGGCGAGTGGCTGGCATGGTCGAGCGCCGTGGTGACCTTGCTGTTCGGCCTGCTGCTGTTCCTGGCGCCAGGATTGGCCTTCCGGATCCTGCGGCTGCAGGTCAGACCGGAGAAGGCAGCGGCGATCGCCGAGGGGCGCGGCCGGATGTCGGGCTTCTATCTCGGCCTCAGCCTGTGCTGCATCCTCCTGGCGCAGCCGCTGCTCTATATGGCGCTCGGCTTCTCCTGGCTGTTCACCGCCTTCGGCCGGCTGCTGTCGATGATGTCGGACGGCGCCAACACGCCGTTCAACTGGGCATCCATCGTCGTCGAGCTGGTGCTGGCGGCGCTGCCTCTGGCCTTCGCCTTCGGCTTTTTGCCCTGAATCAGGGATCAATCCGGGGTTGGTTGCTGAACTCGGCCGGCGGATGCGACAATAGTGCCTGAAAACCATGCCGGACGACGCATTGCGGTCTGAAAATGCCTGTGCTAGACGGCAATCGACTTTCGACCGGGGATAGCGGAAGCCGCGCCTCCGTGCTTGGAAAAATGCAGTAAGGTCAAAGATTTAGCCAGAGTTTTTGCTCGCGCCAACAATCTGCGGCCTGTCAGACAAGAGAAAAGACGGTCCGTGGCCCAATCGTCATCGCCAATCTCAGGTGTCGCAGAACGCTATGCGGGTTCGCTGTTCGAACTCGCGCTGCAGGCCAATTCGGTCGCCAGCGTCGAGGCCGACCTCAATAGGTTCGAAACGATGCTCGAAGGCAGCGCTGACCTTTCGCGGCTGATCAGGAGCCCTGTCTTCTCCAGCGAGGACCAGGCCAAGGCGATCGCCGCGATCGCCGACAAAGCGGGGATCACCGGCCTCACCGGCAATTTCCTGCGCGTCGTTGCCCAGAATCGCCGGCTATTTGCCGTGCCCGGCATGATCAAGGCGTTCCGCCAGATCGCCGCCGAACACCGCGGCGAGACCGCCGCCGAGGTTACCTCGGCGCATGCGCTGACGCCTGCCCAGGAAACCGAGCTGAAGGCAGCGCTGAAAAGTGTCGCCGGCAAGGATGTGGCGATCACGGTCACCGTCGATCCGTCGCTGCTCGGCGGACTGGTGGTCAAGATCGGCTCGCGCCAGATCGATACGTCGCTCAAAACCAAACTCAATTCGCTCAAGCTTGCACTGAAAGAGGTCGGCTGATGGACATCCGCGCCGCGGAAATTTCCGCAATTCTGAAAGACCAGATCAAGAATTTCGGCAAGGAGGCCGAGGTCTCCGAAGTCGGCCAGGTGCTGTCCGTCGGTGACGGTATCGCCCGCGTCTACGGCCTCGACAATGTCCAGGCCGGCGAGATGGTCGAGTTCCCCGGCGGCATCCGCGGCATGGCGCTCAACCTCGAAGCCGACAATGTCGGCGTTGTCATCTTCGGCGCCGACCGCGACATCAAGGAAGGCGACACCGTCAAGCGCACCGGCGCCATCGTCGATGCGCCCGTCGGCATGGGCCTGCTCGGCCGCGTCGTCGACGCGCTCGGCAACCCGATTGATGGCAAAGGCCCGATCCAGGCCACCGAACGCAAGCGCGTCGACGTCAAAGCGCCCGGCATCATCCCGCGCAAATCGGTGAACGAGCCGATGTCGACCGGCCTCAAGGCCATCGACGCGCTGATCCCGGTCGGCCGCGGCCAGCGCGAACTGGTCATCGGCGACCGCCAGACCGGCAAGACCGCGATCATCCTCGACACCATGCTCAACCAGAAATCGGTGCACGACAACGGCCCTGAGAAGGAAAAGCTGTACTGCGTCTATGTCGCCGTCGGCCAGAAGCGCTCGACGGTGGCGCAGTTCGTCAAGGTCCTGGAAGAGCGCGGCGCGCTCGACTATTCGATCATCGTCGCCGCGACCGCCTCCGATCCGGCGCCAATGCAGTTCCTGGCGCCGTTCACCGCCTGCACCATGGGCGAATATTTCCGTGACAACGGCATGCACGCGCTGATCAGCTACGACGACCTGTCGAAGCAGGCCGTCGCCTATCGCCAGATGTCGCTGCTGCTGCGCCGTCCGCCGGGCCGCGAAGCCTATCCCGGCGACGTTTTCTACCTGCACTCGCGCCTGCTCGAGCGCGCCGCCAAGCTCAATGACGAAAACGGCGGTGGGTCGCTGACGGCGCTGCCGATCATCGAAACGCAGGCCAACGACGTGTCGGCCTATATCCCGACCAACGTCATCTCGATCACCGACGGCCAGATCTTCCTGGAAACCAATCTGTTCTTCCAGGGCGTGCGCCCGGCGGTCAATGTCGGCCTTTCGGTGTCGCGCGTCGGCTCCTCGGCGCAGATCAAGGCGATGAAGCAGGTTGCCGGGTCGATCAAGGGCGAGCTCGCGCAGTACCGCGAAATGGCTGCTTTCGCGCAGTTCGGCTCCGATCTCGACGCCGCCACGCAACGCCTGCTCAACCGCGGCTCGCGTCTGACCGAGCTGTTGAAGCAGCCGCAATTCTCGCCGCTCAAAGTCGAGGAGCAGGTCGCGGTGATCTTCGCCGGCGTCAACGGCTATCTCGACAAGCTGGCGGTCAACCAGGTCGGCAAGTTCGAGCATGGTCTGCTGTCGCATATGCGCTCGGCCGGCAAGGACGTGCTCGACGGCATCCGCAAGGAGAAGGCGCTGTCCGACGATCTGCGCGCCAGGCTGAAGGCAGAAATCGACGCCTTCGCCAAGACCTTTGCTTGAGCAGGACGGACGGGATCAGGTTTGAAGCATGCCTTCGTTAAAAGACCTTCGTAACCGTATCGCCTCGGTCAAGGCGACGCAGAAGATCACCAAGGCGATGCAGATGGTCGCCGCGGCGAAGCTGCGTCGCGCGCAGGAAGCGGCGGAAGCGGCGCGTCCCTATTCGGAGCGCATGGGCGCGGTGCTGGCCAATATCACCCAGGCGATCGGCGGCGGCGGCGATGCCCCGGCGCTGATGACCGGCACCGGCAAGGACGACGTGCATCTGCTTGTCGTCTGCACGGCCGAACGCGGTCTGTGCGGCGGTTTCAATTCGCAGATCGCCCGCTTTGCCCGCGACCACATCCGCAAGCTTCTGGCCAACGGCAAGCAGGTCAAGATCATCTGCGTCGGCAAGAAGGGGTTCGACATATTGCGCCGCGACTACGGGGCGCTGATCATCGAGCGTGTCGACCTGCGCGAGGTCAAGACGCTGGGCTTCGTCAATGCCGATGCCATCGCCAAGAAGGTGATCCGCCTGTTCAACGAAGGCGGCTTCGACATCTGCACGCTGTTCTATTCGCAGTTCAAGTCGGTGATCAGCCAGATCCCGACGGCGCAGCAAATTGTCCCGGCGGGCGCGCCTGCGGCTGGCGCGGAAGTGAAGGACGGCGGCAGCGCCGTCTACGAATACGAGCCGGAGCCGGGCGAGATCCTCTCCGATCTCATCCCACGCAACATTTCCGTGCAGGTTTTTCGCGCGCTGCTCGAGAATGCTGCCGGCGAGATGGGCGCCAAGATGAGCGCCATGGACAATGCGACGCGCAACGCCGGCGACATGATCAACAAATTGTCGATCACCTACAACCGCCAGCGGCAGGCGCAGATCACCAAGGAATTGATCGAAATCATTTCGGGCGCCGAGGCGCTCTAGGCACGCCCACAAGGAGGTCATCGACCTCAAGCGTGTGAGAAACAAAGAGACGAAAAGGGTAATGACGATGGCGAAAGCAGCGACCCCGAAGACGGCAGCCCCTAAGGCCGCGGCACCAGCGAAGGCTCCGGCAGCAGCAAAGGCCGCTCCGGCCAAGAAGGCGGCAGCAACCAAGGCCGCCGCTGTGAATACGCCGGCCGCCTCCATCAAGAAAACCGGCCTGGCAGGCAAGGTTCGCCAGGTCATCGGCGCCGTTGTCGACGTCCAGTTTGGCGAACATCTGCCGGCGATCCTGAACGCGCTTGAGACGATCAACGTCGGCAATCGCCTGGTGCTAGAGGTGGCCCAGCATCTCGGCGAAAACACCGTGCGCTGCATCGCCATGGACTCGACCGAAGGTCTGGTCCGCGGCCAGGACGTCTATGACACCGGTGCACCGATTACCGTGCCGGTCGGCCCGGGCATGCTCGGCCGCATCATCAACGTCATCGGCGAGCCGGTCGACGAGGCAGGCCCGGTCGACGGCATCGAGATGCGCTCGATCCACCAGCCGGCGCCGACCTATGTCGAGCAGTCGACGGAAGCGCAGATCCTGGTCACCGGCATCAAGGTGCTCGACCTGCTGGCCCCCTATGCCCGCGGCGGCAAGATCGGCCTGTTCGGCGGCGCCGGCGTCGGCAAAACGGTGCTGATCCAGGAACTGATCAACAACGTCGCCAAGGCGCATGGCGGCTTCTCGGTGTTCGCCGGCGTCGGCGAGCGCACCCGCGAAGGCAACGACCTCTATCACGAGTTCATCGAGTCCGGCGTCAACAAGAAGGGCGGCGGCGAAGGCTCCAAGGCCGCGCTCGTCTATGGCCAGATGAACGAGCCGCCGGGCGCCCGCGCCCGCGTCGGCCTGACCGGCTTGACGGTTGCCGAATATTTCCGCGACCAGGGCCAGGACGTGCTGTTCTTCGTAGACAACATCTTCCGCTTCACGCAGGCGGGCTCGGAAGTGTCGGCGCTGCTCGGCCGCATTCCTTCGGCCGTGGGCTACCAGCCGACGCTGGCTACCGACATGGGCGCGCTGCAGGAGCGTATCACCACGACGACCAAGGGTTCGATCACCTCGGTGCAGGCGATCTATGTGCCGGCCGACGACCTGACCGACCCGGCACCGGCGACCTCGTTCGCCCACCTCGACGCGACGACCGTGCTCAACCGCGCGATTTCGGAAAAGGGCATCTATCCGGCCGTCGATCCGCTCGATTCGACCTCGCGCATGCTCGACCCGATGGTTGTCGGCGAAGAGCATTACCAGGTCGCCCGCCAGGTGCAGTCGATCCTTCAGCGTTACAAGTCGCTGCAGGACATCATCGCCATCCTGGGCATGGACGAGCTGTCGGAAGAGGATAAGCAGACCGTGGCCCGCGCCCGCAAGATCGAGCGCTTCCTGTCGCAACCCTTCTTCGTCGCCGAAGTGTTCACCGGCGCACCGGGCAAGCTGGTCGACCTCGCCGACACCATCAAGGGCTTCAAGGGCCTTTGCAACGGCGATTACGACCATCTGCCGGAGGCCGCCTTCTACATGGTCGGCGGCATCGAGGAAGCGGTCGAGAAGGCACAGCGCCTGGCCGCCGAAGCGGCCTGATGGTGAATGGTCAATAGTGAATTGTGAATGGGGAGTAGCGGATAGGAAATCGGGGCTGAGTGAAGGTCATTCTTTCTGACCGTTCACCATTCACCATTCACCAGTCGCTAAACTGATCATGCCTGAAGCTTTCAAATTCGAACTGGTCTCGCCGGAGCGCCTCTTGGTTTCCGAGCAGGTCGAATCCGTCGTCATTCCGGGCGCCGAAGGCGAGATGACTGTCATGGCGCATCACGCGCCGGTCATGACCACAATCAAGCCGGGCGTCGTTACGCTGAAGACCGCGCAAGGCAAGGAAGAGCGCTATGTGGTGTTCGGCGGCTTTGCCGACATCGTTCCGGCCGGCTGCACGCTGCTGGCGGAATCGGCTGTGGCCGTCGGCGACATCGACCGCGCCGACCTTGCCCGCCGCATCCAGGAGGCGAGGGAAGACGCCGCCGACGCCAAGGACGACCAGACCCGCAGCAAGGCCGAGCAGTTCCTCAACCAGCTTACGACGCTTGAAGGTGCGCTGTTGCCGGCTTAACAGGCGCCCCTTGCCTTCTCCCCTTGTGGGAGAAGGTGGATCGGCGCGCAGCGCCGAGACGGTTGAGGGGTGTTGGAAGAAACGAGACGTCGGCGTTCCCTGGAACACCCCTCATCCGACCGAGCTTCGCTCGGCCACCTTCTCCCACAAGGGGAGAAGGGGGGCTGGTCACACCGTCAGTGCCTCCACTGCGCGCATGACGCCGCGCAGTTCGGCGAGGCCCTTCAGCCGTCCGATGCAGGAATAGCCGGGGTTCACCTTCTTGCCGATGTCGTCGACGATGGCATGGCCATGGTCCGGACGCATCGGCATCTGCCAGTCCGCCCTGCCTGCCGCCTTGCGCCGCCGCTCTTCGCCAATCAGCGCCGACACGACCGCCACCATGTCGGTGTCGCCGTCGAGGTGCTCGGCTTCGTGGAAGGAGCCGTCTGGCTCCTTGGTGACATTGCGCAGATGGGCGAAATGGATGTTTTCGGCGAAGGCCTTGGCCATTGCCGGCAGATCGTTCTGCGCGCCCGCTCCGTAGGAGCCGGTGCACAGTGTCAGCCCGTTGGCCGGCGAAGCGACCGCGTCGAGCAGCGCGCGGGCATCATTGGCGCTGGAAACGATGCGCGGCAGGCCGAACAGCGAAAAGGGCGGATCGTCGGGGTGGATCGCCATCCTGACGCCGGCCTCTTCGGCCACCGGCACGATCTCGCGCAGGAAGGCAAACAGGTTTTCGCGCAGGCCTTCGGTGGAGACGTCCTTGTAGAGGTCGAGGGCGCGGCGGAAGCTTGCCCGATCGAAGATGAATTCGCGCGCCGGGACCCAGCCGATCAGGTTGCGCTCCAGCCTTGCCTTGTCGCTGTCGCTCATCCCTTGCAGTCGCACACGCGCGGCCTCGACGCGGGCCGGTGGGTGATCGGCCTCCGCCCCTTCTCGCTCAAGGATGAAGACGTCATAGGCGCAGAGCTCGACGACATCGAAGCGCAGCGCCGTGCCGCCATGCGGCATCGGGTAATCGAGGTCCGTCCGCGTCCAGTCGGTGATCGCCATGAAATTATAGCAGACGGTGTTGATACCGGCGGCGGCGACGGCGCGGATCGAAGCCTTGTAATTGTCGATCAGGCTGCGCCAGTCGCCGCTGCGGGTCTTGATGTCCTCGTGCACGACGATGCTCTCGACCACGTCCCAGGTCAGCCCTGCTGCCTCGATCTCGGCCTTGCGCCTGGCGATCTCGTCCGCCGGCCAGGCGCGGCCGTCGTTGAGGTGGTGCAGCGCGCTGACGATGCCGACGGCGCCGGCCTGACGGACATGGGCAAGCGTCACCGGATCGTCTGGCCCGAACCAGCGCCAGGTCTGTCTCATGGCTTCTCACTCCCTATGCCAAGCGCCGCCAAAGCTGCGGCAGTGCCGCCCCGCCGCAGGCGCTCGAGATGGGCTGCCGTCAGATCGATCAGTGTCATGCGGTGGGCATGATCCTTGGCGAAGCCGGCGAGATCGAACATCGCTGTCACCGTTTCACCAGCCGGCCGGCTGCCGAGCGCCGTAAGCCGAGTGTCGATCGGGTCGGTGAAATGGGCTTCCGGCAAGGTTTTGCCGCGCGCCTCGCAAGCGGCGACCCAGGCCGCCACCACCAGCATCAGATGGGCTGGCGGGTCGCCGGCGCCCAGCCGCTCGACGGCCGAGGCGACGATGCGCTGCGGCAGCTTCTGGCTGCCGTCATTGGCGATCTGCGCCGTGCGATGGGCGAGCGCGGTGTTCGAATAGCGTTCGGCGAGCTGGGCCGTGTAGCCGGCCGTATCGAGCCCGGCGTCCTGCGGCAGCGTCGGGATGGCCTCGGCCCATAGTCCGTCGACGAATTGCCGGATCGCCGGATCGGCAAAGGCGCGGTCGACCGTGTCGTAGCCGCTGAGCAGGCCGAGATAGGCGATTGCCGAATGCGAACCGTTGAGCAGCCGCAGCTTCATGTCCTCGAAGGGCCCGACGTCGCCGACCATGGTGACGCCGAACTTTTCCCAGGCCGGCCTGCCTGCCGGGAAATCATCCTCGACCACCCATTGGCAGAACGGCTCGGTCATCACCGGCCAGGCATCCTCGACGCCGAGCTCGACGGCGATACGCGCCCGGTCGGCACCGGTGGTCGCCGGCACGATGCGGTCGACCATGCTCGACGGGAAGGCGACGCCGTCGGCGATGTGTGCGGCGAGCCTGGCATCGCCTGAAGTGGCGAGCCTGGCATCGCCCGAAGTGGCGAGCCTGGCATCGCGCAGTGCGGCGAATTCGACCAGCAGGCGGTGCAGCGTGGCACCATTGGCCGGAAGATTGTCGCAGCAGAGCACGGTGAAAGGCTGGATGCCGGCGGCACGGCGGCGCGACAGCGCTTCGGTGAGAAAACCATGCGCCGTCCGTGGCATTTGCGGGCTAGCCAAATCATGGACGATGTCCGGATGGGTGCTGTCCAGACCGCCGCCGGCTGCTCTCAGATAAGCCTTTTCGGTGATCGTGAGCGTGACGATGCGGGTGCGCTGATCTGTCAGAGCGGCGAGCACCGCAGCCGGATCTTCCGGCGCCACCAGCAGCGACAGGATCGAACCGATGACGCGCAGCTCTTCGCCGATGCTGCTCCTGATCGCCAGCGTGTAGAGGCCATCCTGCGGCGCCAGTGCGTCGCGCGTGTCTGGACTGCGCAAGGACACGCCGACAACGCCCCAGTCCGCCTCTCCCGCCGCCAGGCAGTCGTCGACATAGGCCGCCTGGTGGGCGCGATGGAAGGCACCGACACCGAGATGGACGATGCCAGGTGCGACGCCGCCGCGGTCGTAGCGCGGAACCGCGACCGAAGCCGGCAGTGCCTTCAGCGTGCTGTTGGAAAGGCGTCTACTGATCATTGCGCCACGTGTCTGGTCGAGATTGTTGGGTCACTGCTGGCAGGCGGCGTAACACCCGATGCCGTCACGCACAATGGGCAATGGCCGACGAAAAGTCATCATACAACAACCAAGTTTTTGTATGTTGACATTATTTCTTTCCAACCCTACCGATGTCCGGATTGGGAGGATTTACGTGGCCGCATTGACGGATCCGGACTTGCTGTTTGCCGCCGAGGCGCGCCCGCGTTCGCTGGCCCGCGATCTCTACGCCACGGTCAAGGACCTGCCGATCGTCAGCCCGCACGGCCACACCGATCCGCGCTGGTATGCGCTCAACGAGGCGTTTCCCGATCCGGCGCAGTTGCTGATCGTGCCGGACCACTACATTTTCCGCATGCTGTTCAGCCAGGGCGTTCGGCTTGAGGAGCTTGGTGTGCCGACGCTTGACGGCTCGCCGGTTGAAACCGACGGCAGAACGATCTGGCGGTGCTTCGCCGAGCATTATTACCTGTTTCGGGGTACGCCGACCCGGCTGTGGTTCGACCATGTGCTTGCCCATCTGTTCGGCATCGACGAGCCGTTGACGGCCGCAACCGCCGACCGCCATTACGACATGATCTCGACCTTGCTGCAGTGGGAGAATTTTCGCCCGCGAGCGCTGTTCGAGCGCTTCAATATTGAAGTCATCGCAACGACCGAAGGCGCGCTCGACGATCTCAGATGGCACCAGATGATCCGCGACAGCGGCTGGGACGGCCGCGTCGTCACCGCCTATCGGCCGGATGCGATCGTCGATCCCGACTTCGAAGGGTTCTCGGCCAATCTCGACCGGCTTGGCGAGATCACCGGCTGCAACACCGGCAATTGGGCCGGCTATCTCGATGCGCATCGCCAGCGGCGCGCCTTCTTCAAGAGCTTTGGCGCGACTTCCTCCGATCACGGCCATCCGACGGCCGAAACAGCCAATCTCTCGGATGCCGCCGCGCAGGAGCTGTTCAACCGCATCCGCCGGGGCTCGGACGACGAGCGCGAGCGAAAGCTGTTCCGCGCCCAGATGCTGACCGAGATGGCCAAGATGAGCCGCGACGACGGGCTGGTCCTGCAGATCCATCCCGGCTCCTGGCGCAATCATTCGCCGGCTGTCTTTCACAAGTTCGGCAGGGACAAAGGCTTCGATATTCCGACCCGAACCGACTATGTGACGGCGCTGAAGCCGCTGCTCGACTGCGTCGGGCTGGAGCGCGACCTCACCATCATCCTCTTCACGCTCGACGAGACCAGCTATGCGCGCGAGCTGGCGCCGCTCGCCGGCGTCTATCCGGCATTGAAGCTCGGGCCGGCCTGGTGGTTCCACGACAGCCCCGAAGGCATGCGCAGGTTCCGTGAGATGACCACCGAAACGGCCGGTTTCTACAACACCGTCGGTTTCAACGACGATACCCGCGCCTTTCCATCCATACCGGCCCGCCATGATGTGGCGCGCCGGGTCGATTGCGCTTTTCTGGCGCGTCTCGTCGCCGAGCATCGGCTCGGCGAGGACGAGGCGCACGAGCTGGCGCAGGAACTTGCCTATACGCTCGCGAAAAAGGCGTACCGGCTCTAACGGCGCTTGCCGCCATCGTTCAAACGGGAGGAAACCAATGCTGCATTTTTCGAGATTGGCGGGAGCTACGCTACTTGCCGCCGCACTGCTGGCCGGATCGGCAAGCGCCCAGACGGTCCTGCGCTCGTCCGACACCCACCCGGACGGCTATCCGACGGTCGAGGCAGTCAAATATTTCGGCGAGCTGGTGAAGGAGCGCACGGCCGGCCGCTATGTGGTCGAGATCTATCCTTCCGCGCAACTCGGCGAGGAAAAGGACACGATCGAGCAGGTGCGCACCGGCGTGATCGATCTCAACCGCGTCTCGATGGCGCCGTTCAACGGGCTCATCCCGGAGACCACCGTGCCCTCGCTGCCCTACATCTTCCGTTCGGAAGAGCATATGCACAAGGTCATGGACGGGGCGATCGGCGACCAGATCGCGGCGGCGTTCGACCAGGTCGGGCTGGTGCTGCTCGCCTTTTACGACGGCGGCTCGCGCTCCTTCTATAATTCGAAGAAGCCGATCAACACCGTAGCCGACATGGCCGGGATGAAGTTCCGCGTCATCCAGTCCGACATCTTCGTCGACATGGTGGCGGCACTCGGCGCCAACGCGACGCCGATGCCGTATGGCGAGGTGTATTCGGCGATCGAGACCGGGGTGATCGACGGCGCGGAGAACAATTTTCCGAGCTACGACACCGCCAAGCATGCGGAAGTCGCCAAGTACTATTCGCTCGACGAGCACACGATGGTGCCGGAAGCCTTCGTCATGGCGAAGTCGAGCTGGGACAAGCTGACGCCGGAAGACCAGGCGATCTTCAAGGCGGCCGCCAAGGAAAGCGTCGCCAAGCAGCGCGAGCTGTGGACCGCCAAGGTCAAGGAATCGCGCGCCAAGGTCGAGGCGGCCGGTTCGCAGATCACGACGCCGGACAAGCAGCCCTTCATCGACGCGATGGGGCCGGTCTACGAGAAGCACGTCAAGGACGACAAGCTGAAGGCCATGGTCGAAGCCATCAAGGCCGTGCAGTGATCAAGCGGCGGCGCGGACATTCCGTGCCGCCATCCTCCTGGAGAGAAAACCGGTGACTTCCAGCCCAAGACCAACACCGCTCCTGTCCGGCGTCGCGCAAGTGATGTCGCGCGTCAGCACGGCGGCGCTGTCGATCGCCGGCATCGGGCTGGTGCTGATGACCGCCTTCGTCGCCTGGCAGGTGTTCGGCCGCTATGTTCTGAACCGTTCGCCGAGCTGGACCGAGCCGGGCTCGGTGATGCTGATGAGCTGGTTCATTTTCCTCGGCGCTGCCGTCGGCGTGCGCGAAAACTATCACCTCGGCTTCGACGTCCTGCTCTACGTGCTGCCGAAAGGCGGCAAGCGCTGGCTGCGGATGATTTCGGACCTCGTCGCGCTCGCCTTCGGCATCGGCATGATCTGGTACGGCAGCCAGCTGGTCGCATTGACCTGGGGCTCCGTCTTGCCGTCGCTCGGCATATCGGGGGGCTGGGACTATGTCCCTCTTGTCGCGGGAGGCGCGCTCATCGTGCTCTTCACGCTGGAGCGCATCGTGCTTCGCCTCTCCGGCGCGCCGATCGACGATGCCCTCGATGAACTGCCGCCGGCCGAAGTCGCGGCCGAACTCGACACCGCCAACGTGAAGGTCTGACGCCATGGAACTGTGGATTCTCTTCGGCGTCTTCACCCTGCTGATGCTTATCGGCACGCCGATCGCTTTCTGCCTGGGCGTCGCAAGCCTCGCCACCGTCCTCTATATGGGCCTGCCGCCGCTCATCGTGTTCCAGCGCCTGAATTCCGGCATGAGCGTCTTTTCGCTGCTGGCCATTCCGTTTTTCATCTACGCCGGCGACTTGATGGTGCGCGGCGGCATCGCCAGCAAGATCGTTGCCTTCGCCGGCTCGCTCGTCGGCCATTTGCGCGGCGGCCTCGGCCAGGTCAACATTGCAACCGCTACACTGTTCGGCGGCATTTCCGGCTCAGCGGTTGCGGAGGCAGCGGCGGTAGGCGGCCTGATGATCCCGCAGATGAAGGCGCGTGGATATGGAGCGGACTACGCCGTCAACGTCACGTCGATGGCGGCACTGATCGCGCTGCTGCTGCCGCCGTCGCACAACATGATCATCTACTCGATCTCGGCAGGCGGAAAGATCTCCATCGCCGATCTGTTCACGGCCGGTATCATCCCGGGCCTGCTACTGGCCCTGTCGCTGATGGTCACCGCCTATATCGTGGCGCGCTCCCGCGGCTATCCGACCGAGGCGTTTCCGGGCTTCACCGCGGTCGCGCATCTTTTCGCCGTCGCCGTGCCCGGCCTGCTGCTGATCGCGATCATCTTCGGCGGCGTGCGATCGGGCGTCTTCACCGCCACCGAGAGTTCCTGTATCGCCGTCATCTATGCGCTGCTCGTGACCGTCTTCGTTTACCGGCAGATGACCTGGGAAGGGTTCGTTCATGCCACCCATGGCGCCGTGCGCACCACGGCTATGGTGCTGCTCATCATCGGCATGGCGGCGGCGTTCTCGTGGCTGATGGCCTTCCTGAAAGTGCCGGCAGCGTTGATAGCCTCCATGAACGCGATCTCGGACGATCCGCTGGTTGTGCTTCTCCTGCTCAACCTCTTGATGCTGTTCCTCGGCACGTTCATGGACATGGGGCCGACGATCATCATTTGCACGCCTATCTTCCTGCCCGTGGCGCAGGCCTACGGCGTCGATCCGGTGCATTTCGGCGTCATCATGATCCTCAATTTCGGCATTGGGCTGAACACGCCGCCGGTGGGCGCAGTTCAGTTCGTGGCGTGTGCCGTGGGCAAGATATCCGTCTGGGAATCGATGCGCTCGATCTGGCCGTTCTATGGCGCAGGCCTCGTGGTGCTGGCGCTCGTCACTTACATTCCGGCCATTTCGCTATGGCTGCCGAGCGTCTTCAAATAGGGGGTGTGACATGGCCTCGGACACTGCCGTCGGGCTCCGCGTCGAACGAAGACCGAAGCTTTCGGAAACCGTCGTCGCGGCGATCCGCAAGCAGCTGCAGGCGGGCGAGATCCGGCCTGGGCAAAAGCTGCCGACCGAGGGCCAGCTGACGGAAACCTTCGGGGTCAGCCGCACCGTGATACGCGAGGCGCTTGCCAAGCTTGCCGCGGACGGCCTGGTCGAGCCGCGCCAAGGCGCCGGCGTTTTCGTCACCGAACATATCTCGACAGCGTTCGGTGCTCTGGCAGCGGAGATGGGCAGCAAGGATTCGATTGCCCTCAACGTGCTCGAAGTCCGGTTGGCGATCGAGATCGAATCCGCCGGGCTCGCCGCCATCCGGCGCAACGCCGCGCAGGAAGCGGCAATCCAGGAAGCCTTCTTCGAGTTCGAACGGCTGCTCCTCAACAGCGAGCCGACTGGACCGGCCGACCTTGCCTTCCACCGTGCAATCGCCAGCGCCACCAACAATCCGTTCTATGTCGAGATGCTCGACGTGCTCGGCCGCCGCGCCATTCCTTGCGACGTGACCTCGCCCTGGTCGACCGAGATCGCCCAATCGGACGCCTATCAGCGCGGCCTGCAGCGCGAACACCTGATGATCCTCAACGCCATCTCGGCAGGCGATGCCGAAGCGGCCCGGGAGGCGATGCGCGCGCATCTCGGTGCCAGCCAGCAGCGCTATCGCGAGCGCCTGCACGCGCGCCAGGTTTTTTATGCCGACTCGGTCAAGGCCGCAGCAACCGAATAAGCAATTGAGGCAGCCCCATGGGACAGCAATGAATCACACCGACAATCATACGGATTTCACCTCCCGCTTCGCCATCGATCCTGTTTCTGCTGCGGCTATGGGCACAGACGAACTGCGTCACAATTTCCTCATCGAAGGCCTGTTCCGGCTCGGCAGCATCAGCCTGACCTACACCCATTACGACCGCATGATCGTCGGCGGCGCCATGCCCGCCGGTACACCGCTGCCGCTGCAGGCGATCAAGCCGACCGGGACCAAGAATTTTCTCGACCGCCGTGAGATGATCATCGTCAACATCGCCGGTGCCGGCGTCGTGAAAGCCGGCGGTCAATCCTACGAGTTGCAGGCGCGCGACATGCTCTATCTCGGCATGGGCACGGATGAGGTATCGTTTGCTGCGACCAATCCGGCAGCGCCGGCTAAATTCTACCTGCTCAGCGCGCCGGCGCATCAGGGCCATCCCAACCGGCTGATCCGCATCGGCGATGCCAAGCGGCTCGATCTCGGCAGCCAGGCGACCTCCAACGAGCGCTCGATCTTCCAGTTCATCCATGCCGATGGGGTAAAGACCTGTCAGCTTGTCGTCGGCATGACGCAGCTTGCCCCCGGTTCCGTCTGGAACACCATGCCATGCCATGTGCATGACCGGCGCATGGAGGCCTATCTCTATTTCGACCTGCCGGAGGCGGCGCGGGTGTTTCATTTCATGGGCGAACCGGACGAAACGCGCCATCTCGTCATGCGAAACGAGGAGGCGGTGCTGTCGCCGGGATGGTCGATCCATTCGGGCGCCGGCACCTCGAACTACGCCTTCATCTGGGCGATGGCCGGTGACAATGTCGACTATACCGATGTCGACCTGGTGGCGATGGAGGAGCTCAAGTGAGCGACCTCTCGGCCTTCAGCCTTGCCGGCAAGCGCATCCTCGTCACCGGCGCCAATACCGGCATCGGCCAGGGCATCGCCGTGTCGATCGCGCGCGCCGGCGGCGCGGTGGTCGGCGTCGGCCGGTCGGCGATGGACGAGACGGCGGAGAGGATTGAAGCGGCCGGCGGCCGCTTCGAGGCGGTCCGCTGCGATCTTGGTGATGATGCAGCTGCCCAGGCGATGCTTGACCGCGTCTGGGACGGCACCGGACCGCTCGATGGCCTGGTCAACAATGCGGGCATCATCCGGCGTGCCGATGCGGTCGACCTGACCGAAGCCGACTGGGACGACGTCTTGGGCGTCAATCTGAAGACGGTGTTCTTCCTCAGCCAGAGTTTTGCCAGGCGCGTGCTTGCCGAATCTGGACGGCGTGGCAAGATCGTCAACATCGCTTCGGTGCTGAGCTTTCAGGGCGGCATTCGCGTCGCCTCCTACACCGCCTCCAAACACGGCGTGCTCGGCATCACCCGCCTGCTTGCATGTGAATGGGCGGCAAAGGGCATCAATGTCAACGGCATTGCGCCGGGCTATATCGAGACCAACAACACCGAGGCGCTGCGCGCCGATCCCGACCGCAGCGCCTCGATCCTGGCGCGCATCCCGGTCGGACGCTGGGGCGCGCCGGAGGACATCGGCGACGCAGCCGTCTTCCTGCTGGCGCCAGCGTCCAACTATATGCATGGCGCGGTGGTGCCGGTGGATGGCGGCTGGCTGGCGCGATGAGCAACAAAAGATGAGAGTTTGGCGATGACCGGAACCAAAATCTTCTCGCATGCCGGTGAGGGCGCATGGACGCCGACGCCGGATGGCAACCGCCGGCGCGTGCTCCTGCACACGGATGAGCTGATGATGGTCGAGTTTGCCTTCGACAAGGACGGCGTCGGTGCATTGCACTCGCACCCGCATGTCCAGGCGAGCTACGTCGCCGAAGGTCGCTTCGAAGTCACCATCGACGGCAGGACCGAGATCCTGGAAACCGGCAGCAGCTTCATCGTTCCTTCCAACCTTGTCCATGGCGTCAAGGCGCTGCAGGCGGGACGGCTGGTCGACAGCTTCACGCCGCACCGCGCCGATTTCCTCGACTGAGCTGCGCGCCCGAAGATCAGGCAGCCGGTTCTCAGAAAAAAACCCGCGCCTCCGGAGAGACGCGGGCGTGTTGCCTGGGCGCTTGTGGCGCCGCGGTACTCAAAACATCACCGCAGAACCTGAACCTGCCGAATGATGGTGAAGATAGGATTAACCGCCCCGACCGAGACGTCGCGATATTCACAGCCCAGGCGAATAGGGGCTGGAACGACGGCCTCATATCAGCCAATGAGAGAGAAGTTCGCTCCAGGCGGTGCCGCGGACAGGACCAGAGGGGTCGATAAATGTTCGAATCTGCTGTCCAGGCAATCACCTGGCGATTTGCCGGGGAATTTCGGCAGGTCGTATCCCCGAAAGTTCCCTAATGCAGGTAGCAGCGAGCATCCCGACAGAGGATTCCAAGCGGCGCGTCCTCAGGGATGTATTCGGCTTCGATGATTTTCGTCTCGGCCAGGCGGCCGTGATGGAGGCGCTGCTGACCGGGCATCATGTGCTGGCTGTCATGCCGACCGGCGCCGGCAAATCGCTCTGCTACCAGGTCCCGGCGCTGGTGCTGGGCGGGCTCACCATTGTCGTTTCGCCGCTGGTGGCACTGATGCAGGATCAGGTCGCCGCATTGCGCCTTGCCGGTGTGGCGGCCGATACGATCAATTCCTCGCTCGACCGCGATGCCAATGTCGCTGCATGGCGCCGTGTCGCGGCAGGCCAGACGCGCCTGCTCTATCTTGCACCGGAGCGGCTAATGACCGTGCGAATGCTCGAGGCGTTGACCAAGCTCGATGTCCGGCTGATCGCCATCGACGAGGCACATTGCATCTCGCAATGGGGACCGGCGTTCCGGCGCGAATACGAAGAATTGTCACGGCTGCGCGGCATCTTCCCCGATGTGCCGATCATTGCGTTGACGGCGACGGCGGACGAGACGACGCGCACCGACATTGCCGCGCAGCTGTTCGACGGGCGCGTCGATACGGTGGTGCTCGGCTTCGACCGGCCGAATATCAAGCTAGGCATTGAGCCCAAGCAGGACAGCAAGCGCCAATTGCTAAACTTCGTGCAGCGCCATGCAGGCCGCAGCGGGATCGTCTATTGCCTGTCACGCAAAAAGACCGAAGAGATGTCGGCGTTCCTCGAGCGGAACGGCGTACGCGCGCTCGCCTATCATGCCGGCATGAGCAAGGACACGCGTGAAGCGAATCAAAATGCTTTCATGACCTTGTCCGGCGTGGTGATGGTGGCGACCATCGCCTTCGGCATGGGGATCGACAAGCCGGACGTCGCCTATGTCTTCCATACCGACCTGCCGGGCAGCTTGGAGGCCTATTACCAGGAAATCGGGCGGGCGGGCCGCGACGGGCGGGCGGCCGAGGCACATTTGCTCTTCGGTCTCGGCGATATACGCATGCGCCGGCTTTTCATCGAAGACGAGAATGCGCCGGCTGAGCACAAAAGGCGCGCGCATGGCCGGCTCGAAACGCTGATCGGTTATTGCGAGACGACGCAGTGCCGCCGTCAGATCCTGCTTGGCTATTTCGGCGAAAGTGCTTCGCCTTGCGGCAATTGCGACAACTGCCTCGACCAGGCGCCGCATGCGGATGGCGAGGCGGAGGCGCGGATCATCCTGGCGGCGATCGCACAGACCGGCGAGCGCTTCGGCGTCGCCCATGTCGTCGATATCCTGCTCGGCCATGAGACCGAGAAGGTCCTGGACAGGAACCACCACAGGCTTGCCAGCTTCGGCACCGGTGTGGCGCATAAAAAGAGTTTCTTGCTGTCGCTGCTCCGCCAACTCGTCGCGGGAGGGTTCCTGACATTGGACTCAGCCGGCCATGGCGGCCTCGCCATTGCCGAGAAGGGCCGTGCGCTGGCTCGGGGCGAGGCTTCGTTCCGGTATCGCGTGGACGCGCGCCAGTCATCGCGAGGCAAGATACGTCCTGAGGATACCGCAGCGGGCACGGAAGGTCTGGATTCGGTGCTGCTGGCCGCGCTCAAGGCTGTACGGCTGCGTCTTGCCCGAGAACGCCAGGTGCCGGCCTTCGTGATCTTTTCGGATCGTACACTGATCGATATGGCCGAACGCTGCCCGCGTGATCTGGACGCCTTCGCCGCGGTCAACGGCGTCGGCGCCGCCAAGCTCAAGGATTTCGGCGAGATATTCCTCGGCGCGATCGCTGCGCATCAATCCGCTGGATCGGCGTGAGGGTAGCCAAAAATCAAACTCGCAATTGCGCGACACTGCAACAGGTTAGTTTGCCAGGCAGCATTTCTTTGCTTTCTTGCCGCTTCCACAGGGACACGGATCATTGCGTCCGACATGGCGCCAAGGATTTGTGACCGGCGCTGTCAATCTCGACAACTCGTCGAGCCAAGTTTGTTCCGGCAAGGGCGATTGCCAATCTTCCTCGCCAAAATACTCAAGGTGGCTGGTCCATTCCAACGCTTCAAGCACGTCGTCGATATAGCCGAGAGCGGCGCGCTCGAATCGATCGATGTCGTTTGGGCTTTGCTCGGCGGCCAGGAGATCGTCTTCGAAATCGCGGCGATCGATTACCCCTTCGGGGATGCGGCCGTCGTTCCATGCGCTGTGAACAAGTGACGCCAGATCGCGCAAGCCAAGCAGGGCGATCGCCCCCAGCCAGGCGATCCAGGCGAAATCGTCGTCATCGGCCAGCCTCTCGGTGTGGAATCGCTCGAGAAAATCTCGCATTCGTTCACGCTCGATGCGGCCTTCCCAGGTCAGGAAGGTCGCTGCGCCCAAAACTGCATCGCGGACGAATTCATCGACGGAGCGGTCGCTGATCAAGCTGAACAAAGCGTCGGCGTCGCCATCAAATACGCCGGCGACGATACGCGCCATGCTCTCGGTCACCACGTCGCCGAGCAGGTCATCGAGGTCGCGTCCCGGCCGGCGCAGCAGGCGCAACAAGGGCCCGAACGTTCTAGTGTCGCGAGCGCCGCCCAGAATGTAGATGCCTCGCAAGAGCAGCATCTGATCATCCCGCGACAGAGCCTCTCCTTCGGCCGCTCTTGTGACGACGGCACGCAGCGCGGGAGCCGATTCTTCAATCCTCGCTATGCAGTGAATGATTGCGACATCCGGCAATTGCTGCTCGTTTGCCACGGCATGTAGTTGATCTTCTATCGGACCGAGATCGAAGCCGGGCTTGCCCCGTCCAAGGACGGAGTCCAGTTCTTCCTTCTTCATGGCATCCTCGCTGCCGTTCGCGCTTGCCAAATCTACGACAGGCCGGCTGCCTTTCAACAGTTCATCCGCACAGACGGCAAATTCCTGTGCAGAAAGTGCCAGACGGGGCGAGTTCGATCTCGACACAGCTCTATCCTGAACTGACCTGTGGGACGAGGATCGGCCAGCAGCCAAGCAACCATGAGCGAATATCAATACTACGAGTTTCGGGCGGTCGACCGCCCACTCAGCGAAGCGGATCGCCGGGACTTGCGCGATGTGTCGACGCGGGCGCGGATTACGGCCACGAGCTTCACGAATTTCTACGAGTGGGGCGACTTTAAAGGCGATCCGGTCGCGTTGATGCGGCGTTGGTTCGATCTTCATCTCTATTTGGCGAATTGGGGCACCCACCGGCTGATGATCCGGTTTCCAGCGCGATTAATCGACCGGCAGCGTCTCGAGGGATTCCTGCATGCGGTCGATTGCCTCGAGATCAGCACGTCCGGCGAGAACCTGATCGTCGACATCCTGTGCGAAGAACTGGAACCTGCGGACGATTGGGATAATTGGGACGACGACTCGCACTGGCTCGAAGCACTGGCGCCGCTGCGCGCCGACGTGCTCGGCGGCGATCTGAGGCTTTTCTACCTGCTGTGGCTGAAGGCGGCCGAGATCGGTTCCGTCAAGCCGGACGAGGCGGAGCCTTTGCCGGGGATCGGCCCGATGACGCCCGCGCTCGACGCTTTCGCGCGCTTCTTTCAGCTCGACGCCGACCTCGTCGCTGAGGCGGCCGAGCGTCCCGCCGGCACGACAACGGAATTGTCGCCGGATATGGTCCGGCGTTCAGTCGGCGCCTTGTCCGATCATGAAAAGACGACGCTGCTCGTTCGTCTCGTCGACGGCGATCGGCATGTTGAAAACGAGCTTCGGGCGTTCGTCCGGAATCGCTCGATGTTGAAAGTCTCTGTTGGAAGCCCCATGGCCACTGTTCCGCGCTCGGCCGGCGAACTGCGAGCCCGTGCCGAGGCGATCCGTCAGGCCCGCGAGCGCGCGCAGGAGGAGCAACGAGAGGCTGAAAGAAAACGGCAGGCGGCGGAAGAGGCGCGCGCTCGCCGTATTCGGCTCGATGCGCTCTCGCGACGCGGCGAAAGCGTCTGGCGTGAGGTGGAGAGCGAGATCGAACGCCGCAACCCTCCCGGCTACGATGAGGCCGCCAGCCTTCTGCTCGACCTCAAGGCAATCGCCGAGGAATGTGGCACGACCCACGATTTTGCTCGCAGGCTGCAGGCGATCCGCGATCGGCATATCCATAAGAGGCGTTTTATCGAACGGCTAAGAGACGATTAGCACCGGCTTCGTCTCGCCGCGGCAATCGCAGCCTCCTGCTGCCGCAAGCGCTCGATCTTCGCACTCTGGCGGGCAGCCACGGTCGAGGCGACACGCTGCCCTCCCAGCAGCCAGCCCGGAATGTTGGTGTGGACGACTTTGCCACGAGCGATGGCTGTCGCCGACATTTCGTCGGCGACAGCGCCGATCGCCACGTTGAGCTCGACGCAACTCATCTTGTCGTATTTCGCAGCATCAAAGGATGCCGGCAAAGGCGATGCGCAACTTCCGACAAACATGAGGCTGCATATCAGAGGCGTGGACGTGGAGATCGCCTTCATTCCCTTATCAAGCACATTGATGCCGGACGGGCGGATTTTCGGAGGGTTCTCGATCTAGGGCCGCGAAGCACTCGCGAGGTTCCGCGTAACTGAAGCATGTGACCTCTACAATACTCTGTGCTGACCGACCTGTTTGTCTTCGAAGAATTCCGAGAGAGCCGCTGCCGTCTTGTCGGGGTGCTCTTCCGGGAAAAAGTGCCCGCCTTGGACAGCGCATCCTGCCACTCTGTCGGCCCATTTCCTCCAGATGGCCAGCGGCCCGCCTTCTTGCGCATACCAGTTCTCCAGGGCGACTTCGCCACTCCATAGCGCCAGTAGCGGACACTCGATGCGACGACCGTTTGCGCGGTCCAGCGCGTCATGTTCACGATCGATCGTCGCAGCGGCGCGATACTCTTCGCAGATGGCATGAATATGCGCGGGATCGCGAAGCGCATCAACATAGGCGTTCCTGACCTCTTTGGAGACCATTTTCGCCGACGATCCCCAGTGCGTAATTGCATCGTCGACGACAGCATCGGGAGCCGCGCCGATCAGACGCTCCGGCAGGGGCTCCGGCTGCGCAAGAAGGCTCCAGGGCCAGAAGCCGAGCGCCAGTCTGGCATCCGCCCGATCCCACGTTGCGGCGGTGGGGATGATGTCGAGGACGGCGATTTTGAGCACTTTGTCGGGATGGTCGAGCGCCAGGCGATAGGTAACCCGCCCGCCGCGATCATGCCCGGCAACCATGAACCGCTCAAACCCCAGCTGCTTCATGGCCTGAACCATGTCGCCGGCCATGGCGCGTTTGGCGTATGGGCTATGATCGGCAGAGGAAATCGGACATCCGCTTTGCCCATAGCCTCGAAGGTCGGCGGCGACCACCGTGAAGCGGAGCGCCAAGGCTGCGGCGATATCCCTCCACATCAGATGCGTTTCTGGAAAACCGTGAAGAAGCAGCAGCGGCGGACCGGTGCCTCCGACCCTTGCGAAAATCGTCGTATCGTCCAGTCGTAGGCTGGTGGCTCTGAACCCTGCAAACACCGTCAGCTTCCTCCGCGCCCTTAGGAAAGCTCTCTAAGGGCGCTAACGGCCGCCTGGGGCGAAAACCCCGGCCGCGATGGCCAGGGTTCAAGCCGGCCAGTTGCTAGAATCGAAACCAGACCCAGACGCGCCTGCGGAAGCACCGCCTGCGCCGATAGCCGTTTCGCCAGTAAACGCGACAGACCCTTCTCCAGGCGCGCCGGCGGCGCCGGCGCGGCATGTGCCACCGGCGATGATAGACTGGTTGCAACTCTGCTTGAGTTTCGTCGTCGTCGAAGGTCTCGACATCCGGCGCCTCGAGTTCATCGAGAATGCCGCTTCTGGCAGTTGGAACGCCGGCCACTGCGTTGATTGGCCGAACTGTGCTTGCAAGGGCCGCGGCCCCGGCAATGCCAAACATTCCTGTCAAAAATAGTCGCCGATCCATGGAAACCTCCCAGTCTTCAACCAGCGATAGAACAAGCTAACGATGGTGAGATAGCGCAGTCGGTGCAAACGCCTAGTGCCGCACGGCGATTGGCGGTGGTCCGGTCGGCCGGAGGGTGTTGCCTCGTCCTCGAAGTGGGATGGCTACCTCGATCGACAAACACCGGAGCTGTCTGAATGGATGGCGGGCCGAGATCAATTAAGATCGAATGACGTCTACGCCATAGCCACGCAATTTCACGCTACTCGCGTTGCAAGGAGGCTTGACTGCCATCCTACCAGAAGGTAGGTAAAAGCGTGAGCAACTTGTCTACCACCTCTGATGACATCCTAGCTTGTGCACGTTCACTGATCGTCGCTGGCGGCTACAACGGTTTCAGTTATGCCGACATTGCTGAAGTGGTCGGGATCCGTAAGGCGAGCATCCATCACCATTTCCCAAGCAAGGTCGATCTGGTTCGGACGCTGGTTGCGCGGTATCGCGAAGAAACTGAAGCGGGGATGGCGAATGTCGAACTTCACGAATCCGATCCGCTCGAACAGTTGCGGATCTATGCCGGGTATTGGGAAGCCTGCATCGCGAACGCCAGCGCCCCGTTTTGTATCTGCGCGCTGTTGGCAAGCGAGCTCCCCGTGCTGCCCGAGGAAGTTGGCCTTGAGGTCCGGGCGCATTTCCGCTCGCTGTCAGCGTGGCTGACATCGGTGCTGGACCGCGGTGCGCGGCACGGCCAATTTCGACTGATGAGTACCCCTCGTGCCGAGGCTGAAGCGTTCATGGCGACCGTTCACGGCGCGATGCTTTCAGCACGGGCCTATGGCGATCCGAAGGCATTCGCCGTCGTGACGGGCCCGCTCCTGGAGCGGCTCCGCGCTTCCCCCCGGATGCGGGCCTAGATCTCAACTAACCATAATAGCAATCACTCTGCGACGTTCGTCGAGAGTCCCTACCTACTAGTCGAAAGGACGATCCAATGACGGTTCACAGTGGCGATCTTTCCCGCGCCAGCCAGGAACAATGGCTCAAGCTTTATTACTTCGCTCGGACGGCGTTCTCGGCTGTCTGGGTGGCGGCTGCCTTTACGATGGGACAGCATTCCGGGGTGGTCGCGGCGGTTTTGCTCGTGGCTTATCCTGCATGGGATGCTCTCGCCAATTTTGTCGACGCATCGCGCAGCGGAGGATTGGGACAGAATCGCACCCAGACCATCAACGTCGTGGTCAGTGTGGCGACAACGCTCGCGGTCGTTTTTGCGCTGAAGATGAGCATGAATTGGGTGCTGGGCGTGTTCGGCCTATGGGCCATCCTGTCCGGCCTGCTTCAACTCGGCACCGCCGTCCGCCGTTGGAAGAGCTCTGGTGCGCAGTGGGCGATGGTCCTGAGCGGAGGGCAATCAGCACTGGCAGGCACGTTTTTCATCGCGCAGGCGCGGATGCCGATGCCGCCATCGATCACCAACGTGGCCGGCTATGCCGCAGTAGGCGCCCTCTACTTCCTGGTTTCGGCGGTGTGGCTGAGCGTGAGCCAATTGCGGCGGAAGGCTGCATAGGCCCGCGATCTTAAGCCATTACCGGCGCGATGAGAGATGCTGTTACCTATGGGTCCGGAATGGACCATTCCGAAGTGGCGGAGAGGGAGGGACTCTAACCCGCATTCGGGCAAAACACCGGATTCCCGCCAGTTTCCAGGCGGCTGGCCCTTCCAGCGATACAATCAGCGATGCATAGCACGATACATGGCTCCTGGGAGCCCGGTTTCTCACAGCAAGCGATCGCCGCCATTCGGTGCTGCTGTCTAACGTTGCCCCGCGCGACACGACGTACGGGCGGCCGGCAACGCTCGACGAGTTCGAGGAATGATTGAGCGTGTGAGTGATCAGCACTTGCGTCGATCGCGCTGCTGTGATGTGCGCGGGGGTCAAACGTCTCGATGGCGAGACACGCCGCCTCGTCCTCTTGGACGGAGTCGCAAACGTGATGTGCTAACACGATGATGAGAGGCAATGTTTGCCTACGCATGGGTCATTGCGAAAGCCAAGCTCATTGGGATCGACAGGAAGATCGCCGAACTGATCGAATTGCGCGGCCTGATTCATCACCTGGTCGAGCACTGCCACGGCGACGAGCGGCCGGATTGCCTGATCATCGACGAGTTGGCAGGACAAGGCATGGCCCAGTGAGGCGAACAACCGCCCCAGCGGTGCTGTCGCTTGTTGCGCCTCCGGCACCGTCCGGCTGCCGACGTTGGACTAGCCTACGAAGCCACAGAGGGCGACACGAGCGGTTTCGAAGGCAGCGGCGAACGTCTGTGCGAGCATGCACATCGTAGCGTCGTCGGGCGGAATGGTGATAGCGGGGGACCGCTGTCTATGGAATCGCGTCAAATCACCGGTACATACATCGGCTATTTGAGGTTCGCCTCAAGCTTTTCATCCCCAAAAGAATTGTCTCCCAGGTGCGGCTCGATATCCGAAGCTTGGCGATCCTGTTCCACATACTTGCCCTCACGTCCGTACCCTCAGCGCCTGCTCCAGCCTGTCGGCAATCTGGGTGACGATATAGGCAATCACCATGTAGATCACGACGGCAATCACGAAGGCTTCGAGGTAGTAGTAGTTCAGCGCGGCGGTCAACTGGGACTGGGCGAAGATATCGACAACCTCGATGGCGAATCCGAGAGAAAGCGCCTTCATGATGACCATCATCGAGGTTGTGAGGTCGGGAATTGCCGTGAGAGCCACCTGGGGAAACAGAATCCGTCGGAACAATTGGCCGTTCGTATAGCCAAGCGAATGGGCGGCGTCTGATTGACCGGTGTCGAAGGCGTTCAAGGCTCCCTTGATAATCTCGGATTGGAACGCAGCGATACAGCCTGTGACCGCAATAATAAGTATGACCGAGTTGGGTGTTTCATGGGCGTTGAAGTTGACCCCTAGCAACGAGAGCAGGAACTGGAATGCCGGCGGCAGACCGAAATAGGCGAGGAAAATCACGATGACCATCGGAACGCCCTTGAAGACGATCTTGTAAGCCATGATGAGCTCTCGCAGCACCGGAACTCGTCTATATTCGACGAGTGCGAAAATACTGCCGACTATCGTCGACAAGACGAAAATCGTGAGCGCCATTCCAAGCGTTACAGGTACGGCGCCCAGAATTTCCTGGGTGTCCTGGAGCAAAATATCGGTCTCGAACATGGTTGAATACCCTTTAGGTCAGACGCTGGCGATGGCCGCGTTCTTGATCTGAGCTGTTGTCGTGGCCTCAGGCGCCTGCATCGGCGAGCGAAGCTCGAACAAGTGCACGATGAACCAGGCAATCAGGCACATCAGCGCATAGACGACAGCCAGGACGAGGTATGTTTCGAACTGGTACTGGTTATAGTCGCGCTCCATGATCAAGTGCGCGGTCGCCATCACGTCGGCCGCCCCAATGTACATGACCAGCGCAACGTTATGGATCAGGTAGATGATGGAGTTTCCATAGCCCGGCAATGCGAAGTGCACCGCTTGCGGGCCCACGATGCGGGTGATCTTCTGGCGAAAGGTATATCCGAGACTGTCGGCTGCATCATGCTGGCCGCGATCGACGGCCAGGTATGCGGGCCGCAGGACTTCCGACAGATAGCCGCCATGGTAAAAGCTCAGTCCGACCATCGCAGCGATCGTCGGCGAGAAGAAATCTGCGGAGCCGAACAGCGCCACCAATAGGGGGAGCCCGTAGAACGCGACGAACAACTGGAGGACGACGGGAACGCTGCGGGCATAGGATACGTAGAGGTCGGTGAGGTGGCTGACCACTGGTATCCTGCGAATCCGCAATGTTGTCGCAACGAGCGCCAAGCAAAAGCCGACCAACATGGCGGTAAACGTGATAGCGAGCGTCAACGGCAATGCCGAGAGCAACTCGGGAATCATAGCAGAAACATCCACTTTGAAACACTCCTTCTTGCAATTCAGCCTCGCCGCTGACGATATCTACTCAGATCGCATCATTTCATATACTTGACGATGCCTTCGCCAAACCACTTCTGCGAGAGCTTTTCGATCGTGCCGTCGTCTTTCAACTCCTTGAGAACTTTGTTCACGTCATCGACCAGAACCTTGTTTTCATCTGACCTGTGAATAAGCATATAGGTGTTGTTGCTGAAGACTGGTTCGGACGCCACGACGTCGAGCTTCTTTTCATCGATGACGGTCTGCTCACCAAGATTTGAAGGCAGGACCAGCGCGTCGAACTTGCCGTTCTGAACCTCATCCAAACGGTTTGGATACGGGATTCCGGCGCTCGACGCCGTGACGTCAAGCTTGTATTGCGGATTTTCTTTTTGCCAGTTCATGATGAACTTATAGGTTCCGCCGCCAGCCGTGGTCGGAACGATCCTCTTGCCGACCAGATCTTTCATTTCTTTGATGCCGCTGCCTTTTTTGCTGTAGATCTTCATCAGGCTGGCGCCCATGGGGTTTTCCGGAATGAAGAACTGCTTGGCGCGCTCGGGTGACTTGTAGTAACCACCGACCGCGATGTCGTATTTGCCTGTGGCCAGACCGGTTTCCTGCGCGATGTCGGAGACACCTTCCATTTCGAACTTGTATTGCGGCAGCTTTGCGTTGATCGCCCTCAGCAGATCGGGTTCATACCCTTGCGGCTCGACGCCGAGCGCGCCCCAAGCCAATGGCTTGGATTCGGCAGAGGTCGCGATCTTGATTGTCCGAACGGTCTGACCATAACTGATCCCTGCTGTCGCAAGGGCAATTGCGATGCCGCCGGCGACGGCCAGGCCATAACGACGCGAAAAACTGGATTTGATTACAGACATTTCTTGGGTTCCCTTCTTGTTGGATTATTGAAAAGCGAGTTCAGACTGCAGGAATTGAGCAAGTCGTGGGCTGGAAGGCGCATCGAAGATCTCAGCCGGACTGCCGTCGGCGGCAACCACGCCACGATCCATGAAGACGATCCGGTTCGAGATGTTCTTTGCGAATTGCATCTCGTGGGTCACAAGCAGCGAGGTGATGCCGGACGACGTAACGTCCTTGATCACCTTCAGGACTTCACCGACCAGTTCGGGGTCCAGCGATGATGTCGGTTCGTCGAAGAGCATCACGTCCGGCCGAACCGCCAGCGCACGTGCGATGCCTGTACGCTGGAGCTGGCCACCTGAGAGCTGGGACGGATAGCTGTCCCGCTTCGCTGAGAGGCCGACCCTTTCGAGCTCTCGCAGCGCGATTTCACGCGCCTCGTCCGTGGACTTGCGTTGCACGACGACCAGCGGATCCATGACGTTCTGGAGGACGGTCATGTTCTTGAAGACGTTGAATTGCTGAAAGACCATCGCTGTCCGGAGCCGGATCGCCTGGATGGCTGCCTTGTCGGCGCGCTGATAGTCCATCCGAATCTGGTCGAACGCGATGGTTCCAGATGCAGGCTTAACCAGGTAGTTGATGCATTTCAGCAGGGTGGTCTTGCCGGTGCCGCTTGGGCCGATGATTGACACAACGTCACCTCGCTTTACCGAGAGATTGACACCGTTCAGGACCTGCGTGCTTCCGTAGGACAGCTTTATATCTTTGAGTTCAAGCATTCTGATTGGTGCCCTTCAGAGTGTGGGACGGAGTGCCTTGATCGCATGCGAAATCATCACCCGCTCTCCGCATGGCCGAGAACGTGCATGAGCCGGTTTGCCCAGCCGAAGATCGATATGGCGTGGATCAGGTCGATGATCTCGCGGTCATCCATGCCGACTGATCGAAGCCGGGCGATATCGTCTGCCGTCGCTTCCGGCGGTGCCGCCGACAGGCGGCGGGCAAAGCTGTAGATTGCCGCATCGCGTTCGCTGAGCGCTTCAGGTTTGTCGAGATAAAGTGCGGTGACCACTTGGTCGCTCTTGGTCAGCTCTGCATGCCTGCGGGCGTGGACAACGGCACAGAATTTGCAGCCATTGACGATCGAGGCCCCCAATGCGCCAAGTTCGCGATCGGGACGGGCGAGCCCACCCTCGACGTACATGATCGCGTTGAACAAGATGGTGCGGGCAAGATAGCTTTCCGGATCATGGACAAGGGTCCGTACATATTCCGAAACTTTCTTGGCGGAGGGTGTAACCTTCATCGCATCGAGCTGTTCCGGCGTGGCCTCGGACAGCTCGACCGGCGCGATGTATGGCTGCCAGTTCAGCGGCTTCAGGCGCACCGAGGAAATCATGCCGACCTCATCAATCGCAAGCCGGTCGCTACCCGCGTCTGGAAGTTGACGAAGGCAATCAGTTCGGAGAGCGCGACGATCTGAGGATTGCTCAATCCGGCCTGGGCGAGCAGGGCGATGTCGCTCGCCTGCGCCTTTTTCGGCGTCAACGTGACCAGGTCGGCGTGCCGGGCGATAGTCGCCAATGGCTCTTTCAGAGCCGTTTCGCCCTGGGCCACGGCCAGAAGCTGCTCTGTCGCATCAAGCTGAGCCAATTGCGTGTCAAATTGCTCTACCAAGGCAGCATCGCCATTCAGGGCGGCCATGCGACGAGCAAGAGCAACGCGCAAAATCGGCGCCAATCCTTGGTCGTGGGCCGGGTGCAGTACGGAGATGCGACATTCCTCGGCCCCTTGCACGAATTCCGGCCGAAACCGACGCGCTCTGAAAAGCGCATCGTCCGGCGAAAGACCGGCGGCTTTGTCAATTGCGTCGATCACCACGCGGCCTCCTTCTGCAGCAAGGGTGTTGAATCGACCCATTCGTCGCCCAGAAGTTCGGGCGTGTCGTAGGCGATCAGATTGGCGAAGTGGGTTTCGACATCCTCGGCAAACAGCGATGCGGCAATGCCGCGGACGAGACGGTCGGCCCCGGCGCTGACGGCCGGGATATCGCCGGAGACCTTGCCATGGGTCAGCATGGCGGCGTCGTTGAAGCAGTGGATATGCGCCAGCATCGGGCAGGAGCCGGGGACGCGTTCGCGAAACTCGAAGGCGGGACCGAGATCCGGCGCGTCCGACATGCCTGCACGAGCCGGCCCCATATCCGGCCTATATCGGCCATCCGACCACGTGCGGATATGTGGGGCGATCGCCGCAAATTCCGGGCGGCCGCTGAAGTCATTTGAAAAGCCGGTTGCCGCGATCAGGAAGTCGTAGCGCATTGGCCCCTGCGTGGTTTCCACCAGCAGGGTCCCTGCCTCCTCCTTCACTGCAACTATGCCGCAGTCGAGAAGGAACCGAGCATTGGGGTGGCGAGACACGCGAAGTGTCGATGAACGCGGGGGCGGTGTCTGGGTCGAGGCGGTATAATCGAAGAATTTCCACTTCCAGGGGTCGGGCAAGTGATGCATACCGAGTACAACACCCGGGCTGCCAATACCGGTCAGCTTGTTGATGCGCGGCATTTCCTTGCGCCGGATCAACATGTCGACAGAGCCGGCTCCCGCCTCGAGTGCGGTTGCGGCATTATCCATGGAAGAGGCACCGGCACCGATCACCGCCACGCGCTTGCCTTTCAGCGCATCGAAATCGATGTCGTCGGCAGAATGGGCCCAATAGGCGCGATCGATGCCGCTGAGGAAATCGGGCACGGCAAAACCGCCCAAACCGGACCGACCGGTGGCCAGAACGAGACGACGGGTGAGGACCTGGCCGGTTTCCGCGCCCTCGATATCGATCGCAATCAGATCTCCAACGGGTGTCAGTCCGGTCATGCGCACACTGTTGCGCACCGGCAGACCGAGAACCTTGCGGTACCAGACCAGGTAGTCCATCCACCGGCCCTTGGGGATTTTGTCCAGCGACCGCCAGGCCTCAACGCCCCATTGCGCCGTGAACCAGGCGCGGAACGTCAATTGCGGCAGGCCAAGCGACGGGCCGTTGAGAGTCTTCGGTGACCGGAGTGTTTGCATGCGGGCAAACGTTACCCATGGTCCCTCGAGCCCGGCCGGAGCCGCATCATAGGCCACGACATTGGTTATCCCGGTCAGCACCAGCTTTGCCGTGGTAGCAAGTCCGCACATGCCGGCGCCGATCACCACGACATTACGGACCGGCACGCCATCGTGCGAACGCGCGGGAACCCATGGCTTGGCGGGCAGTTCGAGAAAATCGAGATCTTGCGCGAGCTGTGCTTCGAGCGCAGCAAGACCTGTCGGCGTTGGCGCGGCGGGGGTATGCTTCATATTCCTGTTCCGTGATTTGTGCCGGATGCAGGATCGCTCACCAATTGGCCAGCGAGGATCGGATCTAGTTTCTTGAAGCCGACGATCGACCGTTCAGCCACCGCCTCGACCGCATCCATCAAAGCTTGCGCGACTGGACGAAGGGGGCGTTTCTCGGCAGCCACAACGCCCCAATAGAAAAGAACGGTCACGTCGATCGGGCGAATGACGACCCCAGGCAGGGCCACGCCATAGGCGGTGAGGGGATCAATCACAGCCGCAACGCCAGTCCGCCGAACGATCTGCAACGCGCCATATGCAGTATTAGTCCGGATCACTGGCCCTGTATCGATGCCCCTGGCCGCCAATGCCATGGAAACATGCAACTGGAAACGCAGGGGGTTGAGCAATGTGGCGACGCGGCGACCGGCAAAGGCGGAAAGCGGTATGACGTCAAGTTCAGCCAGCGGATCGTCCTCCCGCACGGCAGCAACATCAGGCGCCGAATAGAGCCGCAGGACATCCAGACCGGGCGTATCGAGCGGCAGGCTCGAAAACCCGATCTCGGCACGTCCGCTGCGCACCTCCTGGGCGACGATCGAGGGGAGAAACTGCCCCAGATGCGTCTCATGCGGAAGTTCGACACCTTTGAGCTCGGCCATGGCCGTCGGGATCAAGCCAGTACCGATGGCGGAAGTGGTGACAATCTGCAGGATTCGCCCCCGGCCGGCGGCAATCATCTTGGCCCGCGCGGCAAGCTCGGTGAAGGACATCAGCAAACGCCGCGCCTCCTCCTCGAAGGCCACACCCTCCTCGGATAACTGCACCCGCCGACCGACACGGTGCAGCAATTCGAAGCCGAGCTCGGCCTCTAGATCCTGAATGGTACGTGTCACTGCGGGCTGGGAACGACCGAGCATGTCAGCCGCCTTGGTAATGCTGCCGCTGGCAGCAACCGCAAGGAAGGTCTGAAGGTCGCGGGTTTCCATGTTATCTCTACATGCACAATCCGTATGATTGACATCGTCTCATTCATTTTTGATATATGTCAAGCGGAAACGAATATTCGTTGCGGCATGTTGCAATCGCGGGCTCAGGCCAGAACCCAAAGAATCCGACGATGGCAGATGCGGCTCCGATTTGTGGAACCTCCTAGTGAGAAATGGAGGCTGACCCGGTGCAATGTCCGCAACAGGAGGGAATTATGCGGGTCAGTATTCTAGGCGCCGGAGCGATTGCTTATGGCCTTGCCGCCTATTTGGCGGAAGCTGGGCACGACCCTATGCTTTGGTCGCCGTCCGGGGAGCGCACCAAGGCGCTGGCCGCAGGCGAATTGCTGAAGGCCACGGGGGCTATCGAGGCAAGGGTACCGGTGCGCATCGCTAAGGACTGTAAGGATGCCATTGCCAATGCGGACGTCGTCATGATCGCGCTGCCGGCTAACGGCCACAAGATGGTGATGGATGCTGCCACGCCTCATCTGAGCGAGGGTTTGCCGGTCCTCATCAGCTCTCACAGTTCCTTCGGAGCGCTGTATCTCTCCAAGCAGTTGGCGGAGCGCAACGTCAGCCTGCCGATCGTCGTTTGGGGCACAACGCTCGTAAGCGGCCGCCAGCGCGGACCGATTGATGTCGATATTGCCAGCGTTCGCCAGAAACTTGATGTTGCGACGCTGCCTTTCGATGCGCTGGACCAAGGGTTCGAGCTTTGCACGACCTTGTTCGGCGATCGTTTCGTCAAGCGCGACGGTCTGCTTGCGATCGCGCTCAGCAACCTCAATCCGCAGAACCATCTGGGAATTGCCCTTCTCAATCTCACACGCATGGAGAAGGCCGAGCAGTGGAGCCAGGGTGGAAACGTCACCCCGGCCGTTGGCCGCTTTATCGAAGCTCTCGACGTCGAACGATTGGCGATCGCTGCCCATTTTGGCATAGCCGTGCGCACCGTCGAAGAGCATTTTTCATTGTCGTTTCACGTCCCTATGGGTACCGTTTCGGAAATGAACCAGGAGATGGATCGCCAAGGCCGCGGCGGCTTGGGCCCGTCAACTATCGAAAGCCGCTATGTTCTGGAGGACGTTCCTTTCGGGCTGCTGCCGACGGTACTCTTGGGGAAGATCAGCGGAAACCCAGCGATCCTCCATGAGGCTGGAATTTCGATATTCTCTGCAGCCTATGGTCGCGATCTTAAGGCAGACAATGATATCCTTCCTGCGCTCGGCATCGAAGGAATAGGAAAAGTGGATCTGGAGAACCTTTGCCGTAAGGGTTTTTAGCGACTCTTCACACGTGAGGCAATCGGCTGTCAGCGACACTTCCCGTGGCGCGTCAATCAAACCGCTCTCATCTCTGATCAATCCGCTGCAAGTTGTTGCGGAAGCCGACGGATCGGCTTCCGTTCTTATATCGGGGGCGCGCAGGGGCTAGATCACGCGCTTGATGTCGATGTAGTTCCCTTCTGTCGTGATCGTCAGCGTTACTTCTCTGTCACCGCGATTCCGCCAGAACCAACCGTGATTTCCGTCGAAGGCGGCTTCAATGGCACCTTCGTCAGCGGGAACGCTGCGACCTTTTTCGTAGCTGACGGACTGACCGCCGCCATCGCCGTGCGTCTCGAAGTTCACCACGCCACCGTCAGCTGTCCAGGAAAAGTTTGCCTTGGCGCCCTGCCGCATCACGAGCTTGACTTCGGCACCTTGGCCTGGCGCCAACGTGAAGGATAGCTCGTCTTGCCTTCCATCTGGGCGGATCGGGGCTTCCGAGGTTGCTTCGGCGACAGGCGCTGCAGCAATGGCCGGAGCCTCGGCAGGAGCAATCTCTCCAACCGTCACATTATCTTGGGCAACGGCCTCCCCAGTTGGGGATGGCTGCGACGCGGGCTGTTCGGCGGTAAGGGCAACGAGGAGGTTTTCAATTCGGTCCATGCGCGCCATCAACTCGGCCGGAGGGACCATTTGCGTCATCCGCTCGGCCGAAGCCTTCGCGCTGGCCATTTCGTCCTCTGCCGCCTCGGCTGCCAACTGTGTCTTGATTTCACCCATATTGGTGAGGCCGAGCAATCTGCCTGCTCCGGTCGGGTCGATCGCATACTCGGACGGCATGACGACCGTGACGAGCAAGGCAAGCGCCGTCAGCGCGGCAATGAAGGTGGAGCGCTTCAGCTGCGCTGACGTCGGCAAATCGGCGCGGCTGGGAAGGTCGGTGTTGTACATGATTTCGATTCCTTATGCTGCGACAAACAGGCCGGTGAGCTGATATCCGATCAGCAGGAAACCGGCCGTCATCATGATGACGTTTGCGGTATAGGCGTGGCGCCAGAAGCTTCGTGTCCGGCGCCAGTAGCCCATCACGATCAGGATGGCGCCAAGGGCCAAGAGCTGCCCGATCTCGACACCGACATTGAAGGCCAAAAGGTTGGGCACCAGGCCGTCCGACGAGATGTTGTATTCGATGATCTTCGTCGACAGGCCGAAACCGTGGAAGAATCCGAAGACCAGCGTCGCGACCTTGGTGTTCGGCTGGAAGCCGAGCCATCGCTGGAACGCGCCCATATTGTCGAGTGCCTTGTAGACCACGGACAAGCCGATGATCGCGTCGATGATGTAGCTGTTGATGCCGACGTTGAAGTAGACGCCAAGCAGCATGGTCGTGGAGTGGCCGAGCGCAAACAGGCTGACATAGATGCCGATATGCTTCATCCGGTAGAGGAAGAAGATCACGCCGAACAGGAACAGGATGTGGTCGTATCCGGTCACCATGTGCTTGGCGCCGAGATAGATGAAGGGCAGCACGTTGATGCCCGAGATTTCCTGGATATAGCCCTTGTCGCCCTCGGCCACGGCGTGGGCGAAGGCAGCCCCGCCCAGGAGCGGCAGGGTCATGAGAGCGATAAGCAGGGGCAGGGTGGGTCGCCAACGCGCGCGGCGCGAGCGTGACCGACCCCGGTCGAAGGGTCCTTGCATAAGATTTCCAATCTTCGTCGTTGAGGGTAGCCGCGTGAGCGGCCGCGATCATGCGGCGAGGAACGGTCTCGGCGGTCGCTCGAGCCGGAATGTCGTGCCCGGATCGACGAAAGTCGGCGGATAGTTCAGCCAGCCCCGTTCGAGCTGTGGAACGGTCGGTGCGAAGTCGGCGGGCGTACTCGCTGTCTCGTGCGAGTGGTCTGCCGCATTGTGCCCGTGAAAATGGTCAGAGCTCTGCTCGCCGGAAACGCCATCATCATGTGCGTGGCCATGATCTTCGATCTGCGCGGCGGCTCCGCCTTGACGTTCAACCGCGGTGGCAATCGCGATCGGATCGTGTGAGGTCGAATAGCCGAAAGGACGCAGCACGCCGAACATCATCGCTAAAGCGATGACCAGGCAAAAACCCGTGCTGTGGATCCGATTCGGCATGAACGGCGATTATTCTCTAAAATCCTAACGAATGGTTTTTGCTACATCAGAATCGAGGCCTCTTTGAGACTTGCATATCCCCTCCAGGAGGATAGTATCAAGCTATGAGCGACCAATCCCACACCCACGAAACCCACCCCGATATCGTCAAGCGCCTGAAACGGGCCGATGGACATCTCAAGGGCGTAATCGAAATGATCGAGGCGGGCCGGCCCTGCCTCGACCTCGCCCAGCAGCTCCATGCTGTCGAGAAGGCCATCTCGCAGGCCAAGAAGACCCTGATCCAGGATCATCTCAACCATTGCCTTGAAGACGTCGTCGGGCCGTTGGCGCGCGAGCAGCGCCGCTCGATCGACGAGTTCAAGGACATCACCAAGTACCTGTGAGAAGCGCCATGATGGACAAAGTTCGCGATTGGTTTGGGTTTGGCCCGATGACGCATGGCATGGGGGGCCACGGACATGATCACGGTGATGGTGGCCACGGCCACACCCATGGCGTCATAGATCCGACGATCGCCACGACGACGCGCGGCATATGGGCGATCAAATGGTCATTCGTGGTTCTGGCCATCACGGCGGCGCTTCAACTCGTGGTCGTGTTCCTCTCCGGCAGCGTGGCGCTGCTGGCCGACACGATCCACAATGTCGGCGACGCGGCCACTGCCATTCCGCTGTGGATCGCGTTCGTGCTGGCCCGCCGCAAACCGAGCAAGACGTTCACCTACGGGCTGGGCCGGGTCGAGGATCTGGCCGGGATCGTCATCGTTCTCATCATCCTCTTCAGTGCCATCGTCGCCGGCTACGAGGCGATCGACCGGTTGATCAATCCGCGTCCCATCACGTTTCTTGGCTGGGTCGCCATCGCCGGCCTCATAGGCTTCATCGGCAATGAAGCGGTCGCCGTATTTCGTATCCGCGTCGGGCGAGAGATCAACAGCGCTGCGCTGATCGCGGACGGCTACCATGCCCGCACCGACGGCTTTACCAGCCTGGCGGTTGTCCTGGGCGCTATCGGCGTCTGGCTGGGCTTTCCGCTTGCCGATCCGATCGTCGGGCTGCTGATCACCGTGGCGATCTTCGCCATCGTCTGGCAGTCGTCGAAAGCAGTGTTGACCCGCATGCTCGACGGAGTCGAGCCCGCCATCGTCGATGAAATCCATCATTCCGCCGAACACGTGTCGGGCATCGGGCGCGTTGAAAGCGTGCAGGCGCGCTGGATCGGACATCGTCTGCATGCGGACGTTGCCATCAGTGTTCCGGGGATGGCAACCGCCAAGGACGTGCTGGGCGTAACCGAAGCCCTCAAGGAGGAGCTGTTCGCCCACTTGCCGGCGTTGGCGGAAGCCAATGTCCGCCTGATGAGCCCGGCCGGGCCGGCCGCGGAAACCTCTCATGCTCACCATCATGCGCCAGAGCCATTCAAGGTAGTCTGCGATCTGGCTGAAGGGACATTGGAAATCGTCGATACACCGGCCGGCGAGCGGATGCGGCTGACTATCGATCGTCACGCCGATGACTTGGCGGCGACGGTGATTATCGATCGACCCGAAGGGCCAGAGACGCTTCGCCTCGATCCCGTTGCAGACAACCATCATCGGCTTGAGAGCACCGTCGCCCCTGCTGAGCCGCATGAGTTCCAGGCGAGGTTGATCCTGGTCGCGAAGGGTCGCGAGCAGGTGCTGCCATTCAAGATGGTCGAGCCGGAAGGCCACCACCACTGAGACAGGCGGGCTGTCGCGCTACTTTCCTGGCTCGACGACCCCGAATCCGCTGCAAGAAGGCAAAATATGCTTCAGGTCCTGGCCGATCGCACCTACCGTCATCTCTTCCTGGCCCAGGTCATCGCCCTGATCGGCACTGGCCTTGCCACCGTAGCACTCGGGCTGCTGGCCTATGATCTTGCCGGCGCCGATGCAGGCGCGGTGCTCGGCACGGCGCTCGCTATCAAGATGATCGCCTATGTCGGCGTGGCGCCTGTCGCCGCTGCGTTCGCAGAGCGCCTGCCACGCCGCACCATGTTGGTTTCGCTCGACCTCATCCGGGCAGCAGTCGCGGTGTTCCTGCCCTTCGTCACCGAAGTCTGGCAGGTATATCTTCTCATCTTCGTCCTGCAGTCGGCGTCGGCAGGCTTCACTCCGGCCTTCCAGGCCTCTATTCCTGACGTGCTGCCCGAGGAGAAGGACTACACGCGAGCCCTGTCGCTGTCGCGACTGGCCTACGACCTGGAAAGCGTCGTCAGTCCCATGCTGGCGGCGGCGCTGCTTTCCGTCATCAGCTTCCACAGCCTGTTCGCCGGTACAGTTATCGGCTTTCTCGCCTCGGCGACGCTGGTGGTGTCGGTGGTCCTGCCGAGCCCTAAACCGTCGCAGCCGCGCGGCGTTTACGATCGTACCACGCGCGGATTGCGCATCTATCTGGCGACGCCGCGATTGCGCGGGCTGCTGGCCCTTAACGTTGCCGTCGCGGCGGCAAGCGCGATGGTGATCGTCAACACGGTCGTCCTGGTTCAGGCACAGTTCGGCCTCTCGCAAAGTGACACGGCGCTGGCGCTCGCAGCGTTCGGCGGCGGATCGATGATTGCAGCTCTTGCCCTGCCGCGGCTGCTGGAGAACGTCCCGGACCGGGTTGCGATGCTCTCGGGCGCCGCGATCCTGGTCGTGGGCGTGCTGGTGGGACCTCTCGCCGGCAGCTACTATCTGCTGCTGGCGCTCTGGTTCGTGCTCGGGCTCGGCTATTCGCTGGCGCAGACGCCTTCGGGCCGATTGATCAGGCGTTCCGCCGATGCCGTCGACCGGCCCGCTCTGTTTGCTGCCCAATTCGCGCTTTCGCATGCCTGCTGGTTGATCACGTATCCCATTGCCGGGCGCGTCGGTGCGGCGATGGGATTGCCTTTCACATTCATTCTGCTCGGCATCATTGGCGCCGCTGCCCTGCTTGCCGCGGTCTGGCTCTGGCCGAAACATGATCCCGACGTGCTTGTGCATACGCATGTCGATCTGCCTGAGGACGACCGGCACATCGGCGACGCAGTATGGTCGGAAGCGGGGTATGAGCATTCGCATGGCTACGTCGTCGATGATCGGCACCCGAAATGGCCCAAGACAAGCTGAGAACTCAACATGCTTGGCGAGCTCGCCATCTATGGCGGTTTATTTCTGACCGCGTTCGCGGCGGCGACCATCCTGCCGATGCAATCGGAAGCAGCCCTTGCGGGACTGCTTCTGACAGAAAGCTATGCCCCGACTCCGCTCATCGCCTCCGCAAGCGCCGGCAATGTGCTCGGCTCGATCGTGAACTGGTGGCTCGGCCGGGGCGTCGATCGCTTTCGCGACCGCAAATGGTTCCCGGTGAAGCCCTCCGCGCTGACGCGCGCGACGCGATGGTATCAGCGCTATGGACGATGGTCGCTGCTGTTGAGCTGGTTGCCTCTCATCGGCGATCCGCTGACGCTTGTGGCGGGAGCGCTGCGGGAGCCGTTCTGGAGCTTCCTTGCGATTGTCACGATTGCGAAGGTCGGCCGCTATCTAGCGCTGGCGGCGATGACACTGAACTGGATTTAGTGCTGGTCGAGACCCGTGTGCCGGCACCGCGACAGTACGTGCGACGGCACTTTCCTATGCCAAACGCAGCATTGCACGCCAAACTGGATTGCTAGATATGTCTATACAAATGGAAATGCATGTATACAATCGTCACCAATCAATCAAAAAAGGGGAACTGACATGATCACTCTCGACCGCCGCAATTTTCTCGCTTCCACCGCTGGCCTCGCCTTCGTCGCCGCCCTTCCGCGCAGCGCCTTTTCCCAAACGCATGAAACGCTGAAGATTGCCATCGCTGCGGAGACCGGCGATCTAGACCTGCTGCAGAATGTTTCAACGCTGAGCACCTACACCATCGTCTTCGATGCGCTGATCCACTACGGCCAGAACGGTGCGCTTGAGCCGGGACTTGCCACCAAATGGACAGTCGCCGACGATCAGCTTTCGATCGCCTTCGATCTGCGTGAAGGCGTGACCTTCAGCGACGGCACGCCCTTCGATTCCGCCGCAGCCGAATGGAACCTCAAGCGCTGGATGGGGGTGAGCGACTTCTCCTGGATCGGCATCTCCGACGCGTTCGACAGCATCGTCACGGACGGACCGAACAAGCTGACGGTCAAGCTGAAGCGGCCGGTGCCGGCGGCACTCCTCGAACTCACAATCGTGCGGCCTGTCCGTTTCCTGTCGCCCAAGGCAGTCGACAAGGATGGCAAGCAGACTGCGCCGATCGGAACCGGTCCATGGATCGTCGAAAAATACGATTCGAGCGGCACCAGCCTCGTTCGCAACGACAAATACTGGGGCGAGAAGCCGCTTTTCAGCCGCATGGTATTGAAGGTGGTTCCCGATGAACTCGCTCGCGCCAACGGCCTCCGCTCAGGCGACCTCGATGTCATCGGCGGCGACTGGGTGGCGACGCTGTCGCCGCGCCGCGCTCGCGCGCTGGAAAGCGACGGCATGAAGGTCGTAGCCGAGCCGGGCACCGCGACGATGCTGCTCGGCTATTCGCCGAAGTCGAAGATCATCGCCGACAAGGCCGTCCGTGACGCCGTCTATGCATCGGTCGACCGGGCGGCGATCGCCAAGGTCCTATTCGAAGGCTTTGCCGACCCGGCCGCCGATCTGTTCCCGGCGAACGTGCCTTCGTCGGGCAAGCGGCATGACGTGCCGGTGCGCGACGTGGCGGCGGCCAAGAAGATACTCGCCGATGGCGGCTGGGTCGACAGCGGCGGTGCTTGGACCAAGGCTGGCTCTCTTCTGACCATCGACTTTCTGGTTTCCGAAGAATCCCTGCCGGGATCGCGGCGCATCGCCGAGATGATCCAGGGCCAGTTGTCCGAGGTCGGTTTCCAGGTCCAGGTCTCTTCTGTCGATAACGCCACCATGCATGAACGGCGTCCGGCCTTCGACTATGATCTCGCTTTCTTCACCACCTATGGCGCTCCCTATGACCCTCACGGAACCCTTGGCAATGCCTTCGTCTCGACGGCAGACAGCGGGCCTGACGGCAAGATTTATGTCTCGGACGCGCTCGATGGCGTGGTCAAGGCTGCGCTTGACGCGAGTGGCGCCGAACGCGACCTGAAGATGCAGGCCCTCTACGATTGGCTGCACGACAACACCGCCATCTGTCCGCTTGTCGTCAGCCAGCGGCTGTGGGCTCACAATCCGCGCGCAGAGAACTTCTCGCTTCCGGCGACCGACTACGACTTGCCGTTCAAGGCGATCACCCTAAAGGCTTGAAGACTTCGAGTCCGAGTGAGGCCTGACGATGAAACGCACGATCCTGCGACGGATGCTGCTTGCCTGCCTTTTGATCCTGGCGGCATCCGCGCTGACATTCGCCCTGGTTGCGGCGGCTCCGGGCAATGTTGCGGCGCTGATTGCCGAGCGCGCGGCAGGTCCCGGCGCGGACGCCCAAATGATCGCCAAGATCGGCAACGAGCTCGGGCTCTACGACCCGTTGCCGATCCGCTACGGACGCTGGCTTTCCGGCGCGTTGGCCGGCGATTTCGGCATCTCACTACGAACGGGAAAGCCGATCTCGTCGGAGTTTGCCGCCCGCATCCCGATGACGGCTGCTCTGCTTGCCGGCGGCGGCGTTCTCGCCTTCATTTTGTCGATCACGCTTGGCATTGCCGGGGCCGTCAGCAATGGCGGCTTCATGGACAGGTTTCTGCACGCATTTTCGCTGATCGGCGCATCGACCCCCAACTTCTTCGTGGCGGCGCTGCTGGTGATCGTGTTTTCGGTCATGCTCGGCTGGGTGCCCACCTTCGGCACGAGCGGCTTCACCTCATGGCTTCTGCCATGGGTGACGATCGCGCTGTTCCCAGCCTCCGTTCTCAGCCGTGTCGTTCGGGTCAACCTCCAGGAAGCGATGTCGCGGCCGTTTGCGACCACTGGCTTCGCAAAAGGCTATACCAGAACGCAGGTGCTGCTGCGCGAGGCGCTGCCCAACATCGCCGTTCCGTTCCTGACGACATTCGGGGCGCAATTCACGCTGATGATCATCGGATCGATCGTGGTCGAGACGGTATTTGCATTGCGCGGCGTCGGTGCCTTTTTCATCGAGGCGATACGCTTTCGCGACTTCATCGGCATGCAGTCGGTGCTGCTGCTGTTTGTCGTCTTCTTCGTCATGGTCAATTTCATCGTCGACATGATCTGCATCGTCGCGGATCCGCGAATGCGCCGGGCGCGGGGAGCATGAGGCAATGAACATTTCTGCTATCAGGGACATCAAGGACTGGCCGTGGCTGGTGCTGCTCCCCGTAATCGGCTTTGTGCTGATCGGCATCTTCGCTCCTGCGATCATGCCTTACGATCCGAGTGCGCAGGACTATTCGGCGACACTGGAGGGCATGAGCTGGAGCCACTGGCTCGGCACCGACTATCTCGGCCGAGACGTCTTCAGCCGCATCGTTGGTGGCGCCCGCATTTCCCTGGTGGCGATGGTCATCGTGCTTGTCGCCGCTCTGGCGATCGGCGTGACGATCGGCTCCTTCGCCGGCTATGTCGGCGGCCGTGTCGAACTCGTGCTGATCAGCATCATCGACATCGCGCTGGCGCTTCCGAGCCTGGTGATCGCGCTGGCGCTGATCGGCATTCTGGGCACCGGCTACTGGTCGATGATCACGGCGCTCACCCTGGCGTGGTGGGCGAACTATGCCCGCATGAGCCGCGCCGTCGTCACCGCCGAGCTGCAGCAGCCCTATATCGAGGCGGCCCGCGTGATGGGCGCCGGTCATCTCTGGATTTTTGCCCGCCATATCCTGCCGCATGTGCTTGCTCTCGTCGTCGTCTACGCAAGCGCCGACGCCGGCGCGCTTGTGCTGGCCATCGCGACGCTCAGCTTTCTCGGACTTGGCGTCGCGCCGCCGACACCGGAATGGGGCCAGATGCTGGTCGACGGCATGAGCTACATCGAGGAGGTGCCGCGCCTCGTCGTGCTGCCCGGGCTGGCGCTGACACTGGTCGTGGTCAGCTTCAACCTTCTGGGCGAAGCCTTCGCATTGCAAAAGGTGCCGCGGCCGGTTCGCGGCGCGACATTGCGCAAGCGCCGTAACGCGCGTGCTCGCGAAGAAGCGGAGCGTAACGCCGTCGAAACAGGAACGACTTCAGCATGAGCGACGCTCAGCCGATCTATTCGATCGAAGATTTGGTCATCGACCTCTACGCCACCACCGTTTCGGTGCGGGCGGTGGACGGGGTGTCGTTCAACGTCCGTCCCGGAGAAACGGTCGCGGTCGTCGGCGAAAGCGGTTCGGGAAAGACCGTCATGACACTCGGTCCGCTCGGCCTGCTGCCCGAGGGCGTGACCGTGGACATGAAAGGGTCAGCGCGAGCCGACGGAAGCGAACTGCTCAGCATCGGTTCCCGGCAATTATCGGACCTGCGCGGGCGCTATTTCGGCGTGATTTTCCAGGACCCGATGAGCGCGTTGAACCCGATGCTGAAGATCGGCCCGCAGCTGGCACGCCAGGCGCGCCGTTTCGCTGGCCTGTCGCATGAGGCAGCGCGCAAGGAAGCGGTCTCGCTTCTGGCGCGCTCCGGCATTCCGGACCCCGAGGATCGCTACGGCCGCTATCCTCACGAAATGTCGGGCGGCATGCTGCAACGCGCGATGATCGCGCTGGCGCTTGCGGCCCGGCCGCGCGTGCTGATTGCCGACGAGCCGACGACGGCGCTCGACGCCACCGTCCAAGCGCAAATCCTGGAGCTCATCCGTCAGATCCAGCGCGAGGATGGCATCGCGGTCGTGCTGATCACGCACGACATCGGCGTGGTCGCTTCCGTCGCCGATCGCGTCATCGTGCTTTACGCCGGCCAGGTGGCGGAGGAGGGGACGGCGATGGATGTGCTGACCCGGCCGGTCCATCCCTATACGCGCGGGCTGCTCGCATCGGTGCCGGATTTTCGCGCCGACGAACGCGCGGCGACCCGCGAGATACCTGGCCTACCACCAAACCAGATCAGGCTGGAACCGGGTTGCCGGTTTGCCGAGCGCTGCGAACTGGTCGAAGCCGGTTGCCGGCAGCACCGGCCGCCGCTGCAGACGATATCCGCGTCGACGAGCCCGCACCGTGTGGCTTGCCCGGTCGTGCTGAAACGAGAGGGGATCGCCGTCCATGTCTGATGCCGCGGCGATCGAAGTCAGGGGATTGAAGGTCCATTTCGCCAACCGTTCGGGTGTCGGCGCGGTGCGGGCGGTCGACGGCATAGACCTGACGGTCGCGCGCGGCGCGTTCCACGGCATCGTCGGCGAGTCCGGCTGCGGCAAGACCACGCTGGCCCGTACCATCGTCGGTTTGCAGACGGAGAGCGAGGGCACCGTCCTGATTGGGGGAAGGAATCGCGCCGAATGGCTGAAATCGGACAGGAAGTCGTTCAGCCGCGAAGTCCAGTTCGTCTTCCAGGACCCATTGGGGTCGATGAGCCGCCGCCAGTCCGTCTACCAGACACTGGAGGAGCCGCTGCAGATCCATCGCTTCGGTTCATCAGTCGAGCGCCGGCGCCGCATCGCCGAGCTTCTGGATCTGGTTGCTCTGCCTGAGACGGTGCTCGACCGTTTGCCAAGGTCGCTCTCCGGTGGCCAGCGGCAGCGAGTTTCGATTGCGCGCGCGCTTGCGCTGAAGCCGTCCATACTGGTCTGCGACGAACCGCTAAGTGCGCTCGACGTTTCGATCCGGGCGCAGATCGTCAACCTGTTCACGTCGTTGCAGAAGCAGCTTGGTCTGACCATTGTCATTGTCGCGCATGATCTGGCGATCGTGCGCGAGGTCTGCTCGAACGTGACGGTGATGTATCTCGGCCGTATCTCGGAAGCCGGCGTGATCCGCCCGCTGTTTCGCGAACCGGCCCATCCCTACAGCCAGGCGCTGCTGTCGGCGGTTCCTTCTCCCGATCCCCGCATCGAAGCCGGGCGCCGCCGGATCATCCTGGCCGGCGATCCGCCAAGTCCGAGCGCGCCACCTCCGGGGTGCCGGTTCAACACGCGCTGTCCGATGGCGATCGATGTCTGCCGGGTCGAGGAACCGATGCTGCGATCCGTGCCGCATGGCGGCGTTGCCTCCTGTCACCTGGCCGATAAAGACCGCCGGCCGGTCATTTGAAAGATGGGCGTTTCAGCCGCGATCGGGACCTAGGTATTGCTTGTGATCGGGTATGCGGCTGGGTGGTTGCCACCAGCGCCACAGCAGTAAGCGTGCGCTCTGGTTGCGGTTGCCCCGGTTTCGTGGACGATGCAAATTTGGACGCATTTGCCGTCCAAAGTACTGCAAGCGCCTTGGGCTCCAAAGAGATGCGCTAAACATCTTGGATTCGAACGCGCAGCAGTTTTGCCGAATTCAGGAACACCAGGACATCCGGTCCCAAGTGCAAAATCGCTGCCTGAATGGGGCCGATCCAGCCCATCAGCGCCGCGGTAATGCCCAAGACGTGCACAACACCGACGCCGACGAAGATATTTTCCTGAATTGTCCGGTAAGCACGTCGAGCAATCGCGCGCGCGCTGACAATTTTTGCCAGATCATCCTTCATCAATGCAATGTCGGCGGCTTCCAGTGCCGCCTGCGTGCCGCCGCCGCCCATCGCAATGCCGACATCGGCGCGTGCCAGCGCCGGCGCGTCGTTGATCCCGTCGCCGACCATCGCCACGCGATGGCCCTGCTTTTGCAGTTCGGCGATGGCGGCGACCTTGTCCTGCGGCATCAGATTGGCACGCACTTCATCCACGCCGAGCTCGTTGGCGATGGTCCGCGCTGTGGCCTCATTGTCACCCGTCACCATCACCATGCGCTTGACGCCGGTTGCACGGAGTTTTGCCAGCGCTTCGCGCGCACCTGGTCGCAATGTGTCGGCAATAAAAATCACGCCCGCGAATTTCCCATCGACCGCGACGTGAACCGGCGTCTGTCCGCCCTTTTCGATCGCATCGGAAAGCGGCACGCCGGCTTCGCGCAACAACGATGCATTCCCGACCAGCACGGTGCGTCCGGAGACTGTCGCCTTCACACCGCGCGCCTGCAACTGCTCGTACTGCTCCGGTTCCGGGACATCGATCTTCATCCGGGCGGCATAGTTGACGACCGCTTTCGCCAAGGGGTGAGCGGAGCGCCGATCGGCGGCGGCGGCAAGGCTGAGCACATCAGCTTCCGAAAGCGTGCCGTCCTGTATCTCCACGCCGACAACCTCGGGCTTGTTCGCCGTCAGGGTGCCTGTCTTGTCGAACACCAGGACGTCGACCTTGGCCAAAGACTCCAGATAGACGCCCCCCTTGACCAGAATTCCACTGCGTGCGGCTCGCGCAATGGCGGCGATAATCACCAGAGGAGTCGCCAATCCGAGTTCGGCAGGCGATGTGAAAATCAGCAGAGTAACGATCATCCGAACGTCGCGGGTATAAAGATAAACCGCAACGAGGAAGATCAGCACGACCGGGATCAGCCATGACGCGACCTTATCCGCCAGTTTCTGGACGGGTGCCTGTTCCGCTTCGGCATTCTCGACCAGACTGATGATGCGGGCAAAGGTGGTGTCGGCACCAACCTTCTCGGTCTCGATGTCGAGGGCGCCGGATTCGACGATGGTTCCGGCAAAGACATCGGCGCCATCGCTCTTGTCCTTCGGAATGCTCTCTCCTGTGATCGATGCTTCGTTGACCGAAGCAGCTCCACCGACGACGGTGCCGTCGACAGGAATCTTCTCGCCGGCGCGCACCAATACAACGTCGCCCGCGCGCAAATTTTCGATCGGGACCATGCGTTCGCCACCTGGGTCCCGCACAAGTGCCACCTGGGGCACCGAGCCGATCAGGTCTTTGATCGAGGCTCGCGCACGATCCATATTCACATCGGCAATGAACTCTGCGATGAGAATGATCACCATGAGGACCGCGCCGGCGACGGTCTCGCCTCCGATCAGCGCTACCACCGTAGCGATGGCGACGAATATCTCGGTACCGATCTTGCGCTCTTTTACGAGGTCAACGGCGCCGGTTTTGACAAGCGGATACAAGCCGATGGCAACCGCCCCCCACAAAGCTTGAATGGGAATCAGCTGTTGCCAGTACAGAAAGGCCATCAGCCCGGTAAATATAATGCGAGCGACTTCGGTCCAACGTTCGCGTGTCATCAACACTCGCCAACCCGATGGAACAGCCTTAGGCGCCGGCTCAACGCTTTCGGTGGCTGCTGTCTCGGATTTCATGATTGGCTCGCTATCTCGGATTGCGGTCTTGGCTTGAACGTGAGCGCATCAGGCCCCCCGCCGCGGCTATAGTCCTGTCCAGCCATGGTATCCGACATAGAGGCCCACGGCGATGATGAGAATGCTGGAGAAATAGGGAGCCCAGCGCGCGACGGTCGAGAATCAGGACCAACGCCTGTTCGCGTGCAGGACGCTCAGGGCAGCGGCGGCCCCAACGTGACGAGAGTGATCGTAAGTCCGATCGAGAAGCACAGCACCAGCGAGTGCATGAAAGCTTTCGACACAATTCCGCGCTCGACGGTGGAACAGGCAAACAAGTACGCCCGGCACCACAAGTGCCGGGCGTACTCGTACTGCTTTAGATCATGCGCTTGATGTCGATGTAATCGCCTTCGGTCTGGATCGTCAGCGTTACCTCGCGGTCACCGCGATTGCGCCAGAACCAGCCGTGGTTCCCGTCGAAGGCAACTTCCAGCACACCTTAGTCGGAAGGAACGCTGCGACCCTTTTTGTAGTTTACGGACTGACCGCCGCCATCGCCGTGCGTCTCGAAGTAGATCTCGCAGCCTATGCTGGTTTGTTCCTGGCGGCCTTGATCGCCGCTACGATCCTGCCGATGCAATCGGAAGCAGTGCTGGTGGGGCTGCTGCTTGCGTATTACTCGCCGTGGCTGCTCATCGCAGTCGCGAGCGTCGGCAACGTGCTTGGATCGGTGATCAACTGGCTACTCGGGCGAGGCATCGAGCGCTTCCGGGACCAGCGGTGGTTTCCGATGAACCAAGCGCAATTGGAGCGCGCGCAAGTGTAATATCGCCTCTATGGAAAGTGGTCGCTCCTGCTGAGTTGGCTGCCGGTAGTCGGTGATCCGCTAACCGTCGTCGCGGGCGTCGTGCGCGAGCCTTTTCGGGTTTTCCTTTTGTTGGTCACTGCCGCCAAGGTCGGCCGTTATCTTGTTCTTGCCGCCGTGACGCTGAGCGTCATCTGACCTCGCGAAGCTTCTCCAAGGTGAGCGGGTTAGGCCCGGCTGGTTCGAAGGAACCAGCCCAAGAGCCACGTCTGATACAGGCGGATGGGAAGCCTAGCCCTTCTTGGCGGCGACCTTGTCGAGGGGCCGCGCGCAGTCTGCTTCTGCGCATCGCGGGACCGGTCAACCAAGTTACGCCGCAGCGCTCCGGCCAACGTCGACATTGTTAGGACATTCCTGTGGCCGCGCGCCACGCCTGCACAACGAAGCTGTGCTGGTTCCAGATCATCAGCGCTCCACTCACAGCCATGAGCGCGACCACAAGGCCGCGGAACTGTCGTCCACTTAGGCGTTCGAGCCAGCGCTTGGCAAGCAGATTGGCAAGCGCAGCGCCCAAACCCGCGGCTGTGCCGTACATGACCGACTGACCACCGAGCGCGCCGAGTCCGGTGAATACCGCGATCTTGACGACATCGGTCACAAACGAGTTCACCGATTTCGTGGCGACCAACGTCTCCTTCTCCGAACCGTAGTTCAGATAGAGCGAATTCAAGACGGGTCCCACCGTGCCCATCAGCGCCGACAACAGCGCGACGATCAGGCCGGCCGGGAGGAACCACCAGCGGCGGGCTCGGTAGCTCCGCTCGCGCGCGCCGCCGCGAAATTCCCAGACTGCGCTGATCAGATAGATCCCTATGAGTATCTGGAGCCATTCCGCCCGACTGTTGGCGAAGAGCCAGGAGCCCGCAGCGGCACCGGCGATGGCGCCGGGCAGGTACCAACGGACCAGGCTCCAATCGATGTCGCGCCGGAAGGCCAGGGCGCGGATGGGATTGCCGATGAGCTCGGTCAAGGTGATGACCGGCGCAACCGCCGCGCTCCCTGTGATGAAAGTCACGGCGGGGATCAGCAATAGACCTCCGCCTCCGGCCGAGAGGGTGTTCAGTGTCCAGGTGAGGAACCCCGCCAACGCCAGGAGGCCTAGTCTAATCCAGTCCATCCGATCAGAACGAAGCGGACCTTTGATCGTTCCGAACGCGTCGGTTCGCAAAAGCCCGGCCCGCCCCTTGAGTCTCGTGTGCGATGGAAAGGTGATCTCAGGCGCAATGCTGGTGGCGGAGAGACGCCGTGCCAGAGAACCATTCCCGAGGCGGCAGGAAAAGGCCGGCGATCGCTCCCAGCCACCGAACTCCGCCGTTGGACGGGCCACCCAATCTAGCTCTTCTTGACGGCGACCTTATCGAGGGCTGCGCGAAGTCCTTTCGCCAGCTTCTGCGCATCATCGTTCGCCCAGAAATGCATGAAGAACAACCGGGGCTGCTCATCGAGCATGTGGCTGTGCAACGCCGTGATCTCGATGCGGTTGTCCTGCATGGCTTTGATAACCTGATTGACCTCCTTGGCGGTCAGCACAAAATCACCCGTGATCGCCGCCTTGCCGCCACCTGTCGATTGGAAGTTGATCGCTGTTGCCGAGCCCATGGCCGCCGGCACTTCCATTCCATTTTCCTCGACCGGCTCAGCGCGCGGGATCGTGAACTGGTAGACCGCGCCATTGGCCTTACCTTTATAACCCATGGTTTGGTCGACACTGGCCGTGTCGAAGTCGATCTGCGGTGCGGCTTGCGGCTGGCCGCCGCCTCCCATCGGTGTTTTGCTCAGCGCCAATCCGGCATGAAGCGCTGTTGCGAGCGTAACTGGGTCGCCTTGGCCGAGGACGTGCATGTAGAGCGTCATCGGCTCCGCGCGCAGCAAGTGGTTGTGCACCGCGGTGATCTCGATCCCGCTTTCTTCAAGCTTCTTCATGACCGGGTTCACCTCGTCCTGTGTCAGAACGATGTCGCCCATGACCATTGCCTGGTTCCCCATTGGTTCGAAAGCGATCCAGCCTCCGAGCGCAAACCCTGGCTTCAGGGATATCCCGTCGAGCGATACCTTCAGGTCGGTTCGTGGCAAGCCCACCCGGTAGACGCCGCCGGGCGTCTCGGTGCCGGATTTGCCGAGCGCCTGTGCGATTGTTTGCCAATCGGGTGCCGCCGATGCCGGTTGGAGCAGCGCCGACATCGCAATCAGCATTGCTCCGGTCACGAGTTTTGCATGCATGGGGTTTCTCCTTGTGATCTGCCCCCATTGCCCATTTCGTCATGCGGCCGCCGGCTTGATGGCGGGTGGCCAGCTATGCGTTTCCGCCTTGCGGCCCGAAGCCCACGCGTAGAGCGCGTCATAGATGACGAAGCCGTGCTTCAGCACCTCGTGGTCGTCGGGCGTCAGGTCCCGCAGACCCATGGAGATCGCCAGCAACCCTGCCGACTGTGGCGTGAGATCGTGCCGGTCCGTGTCGGCGCCGCGCACGATCGCGGCAATGGTCACGATCGCCGGGTCGCACTCAAGCCCATTTTTGGAAACGAAGGTGTCGAAACTGCAGCCGTCGCCGACATGCGTGAATTCGACGCCGGGCACGTCGTAAGGCGTGGCGCCCGTTTCCTGGGCAACGCGGATCACCTGATCGGGCGGCACGAAGAGGAACTCAGGCTGCTTGTCGATGAAGCGCGCAATCAGCCAGGGGCAGGCGATGCGGTCGATGACCGGACGTTCGCGGGTAACCCATTTCATGGCGCAATCCTTTCTTCGTTGATTATCAGAGGGACAGTGCGCGCGCCGATCGCATGCCAGGCGGCAATGCCGCCCGAAAGCGCACTTGCGTCGACGCCGCGGCGGCGCAGTTCGGCGACGGCGTCGCCGCTGACCTGGAAGCCATAGAGGCAATAGACAATGACTGGCCTGTCCTTCGGCAGTTCATCCGCCCAATCGACGATCTTCTCTGGCGCGCGGAGCTTGGCCCCCGGCAGCATGTCGCCGCGCTTTGCCAGATCCTCGGCAAGGCAGACGTCGAGCACGACGAGATCTTCTCCTTGATCCATGAGCGCCCGCAGTTCCTCCGGCGCAATCGCTGGAACCGTTTCGTCCGATGCCGATCCTGTTGAAGGATCACGCTGCGCGACGGCCCGACGGTGGCGGGCAGCCACCCGTTCCCAATGGATGTTCTTCATGAAGGCATCGACATAGGCGCCGGCCTTGGTGCCGAAATCCATGTGGTAGGCGTGCTCGTACATGTCGAACGCGAGGATCGGCATGCCGCCGGCAAGACAGTTGGTGTGGTCCGCCGCCCATTGGATCGTCAGTCGGTCGCGCCGCTCCGACCAGGTGAGCAGGGTCCATCCCGAGCCTCCGGCCTGCGCCTTGGCACAGGCCATGAACTTGGCGCGCCAGGAGGCCACGCTACCGAAGTCGCGCTCCAGAGCCGCAGCGAGATCGCCTCCGGCATCGCCGGTGCCACCGAGTCCGTCGAAATAGATTTCGTGCAGGATCGCTGAATTGGCGGCAACCAGTTCCTCGCGCTTCAGACCATTGATGTCGAAAACTGGCGCCGCGCCCCAGTCGAGCCCGTCGAGCCGCTGTTCGATGGCATTGAGGCGACGAACGGCACCGCCATAGTTGTTTTCGTAGTGGCTTGCCAACAGCCGCTCGGAGAGGCCGACGAGCCGAGGCGGCTTGAATGGCAACGGCATGATCTGGTGTGGCATCGGTTTCCCCCACTCTGCGGGCACGGCCATCCGTGAAGAGGCGAACGCTATGCCCGAATGTAAAATGATACAAGTGTTGCATTTGTCTTTGTTCGTGATACGGTTCACTTATGAGTGAGGGGCAATCACAGGAGCAGCGCTGGCTGCTCCTGATCCATCAGCTGCCAAGCAAACCCGCCTACTTCCGGGTGAAGATCTGGCGACGCTTGCAAGGCATCGGCGCGGTCGCAGTCAAAAGCACAGTTTACGCCCTGCCGGCCAATGCCGAGATGCAGGAGGATTTCGAATGGCTCCTCAGGGAGATCGTCGCTGGCGGCGGCGAGGCGATGATGTGCGAGGCGCGCCTCGTAGATGGTTTGTCCGACACCCAGGTCCGGGCGCTCTTCGACGCAGCCCGTGACGCCGACTATGCGGAGATAGTCAAGGAAGCGCGCGATCTGGCCGCAGCGATCAAGACCGACGCGACATCGGAAAAACATGCGGAAGCGCGTCCGCAACTCGGCCGCTTGCGCAAGCGGCTCGCCGACGTGGTGACGATCGATTTTTTAGGCGCCAGCGGGCGCCTTGCTGTCGAGGGACTGATCGCCGAGCTCGAGGCACAGCTTATAGAGGACAACGCCATGACCAAGGAACCGAAGAAGGCGGCCGAGCCGGGTGAGCTCAAGGGCCGGACCTGGGTCACGCGCAGGGACGTGCATGTCGACCGCATCGCCTGCAGCTGGCTGATCCGTCGCTTCATCGATGCCGATGCAACAATCCGCTTCGTCGCTGGCAAGGGATACGTGCCAAAGGAGGGCGAATTGCACTTCGACATGTTCGAGGGCGAAATCACCCATGAGGGAGACCGCTGCAGCTTCGAGGTGCTGCTGGCCCGCGCCGGCATTACGGATGCGGCTTTGCAGGCCATCGCCGAGGTCGTCCACGATATTGATCTCAAGGACAGCAAGTTCGGCCGCGAGGAAACCGCGGGGATTGCCAGCCTGATCTCCGGTATAGCGATGGCGCAGGCGAGCGACGAGCAACGGATCGCCGAGGGCGCTTCGGTGTTCGACAACCTCTATCGATATTTCCGCTCGAAGCGCGGCTGATCCGAGGAACTAACCATGGCCAATGCAGAGAGCACCGTGACAGCACCGAACCGACCAGACGACACGCCCGGTCCTGGCATTTCGTTCGCTGAGGCTACGCGGGTGTGGGCGCGTGTGGCCGCCCTCAGCTTCGGCGGTCCGGCCGGTCAGATCGCCATGATGCACCGCATCATCGTCGAGGAAAAACGCTGGATCGGCGAGACCAGGTTCCTGCATGCGCTCAATTACTGCACGCTGCTGCCCGGACCGGAGGCACAACAGCTTGCCATCTACATCGGCTGGCTCATGCACAAGACCAGAGGCGGCCTTGTCGCCGGTATCCTGTTCGTGCTGCCTGGTGCGATCGCCATCATGGCGCTCAGCTGGATCTACGCCATCTTCGGCAACGTCGGCGCCGTTCAGGCTCTCTTCTTCGGTTTGAAGGCGGCGGTCCTCGCGATCGTGCTTGAGGCGGTCTTGCGGATCGGCAGACGGGCGCTCAAGAACAACGTAATGGTCGGGCTCGCGGCGGCAGCCTTCTTCGCTCTCTTTTTCTTCGATGCGCCGTTTCCACTGGTCATCTTGATCGCGGGCGTGATTGGTTACGTGGGGGGAAGAGCTGGGTGGGCTGCATTCCAGTCGGGCAATGGACATGGCAAGGTCGGCGGCAAGCAGGTCGATGATGCCGATACAGCGCTCGGCGAAGGGGCGCCGGCGCACGCCCGGCCGTCCGTCAGTTGGTCGCTGAAGATCGCGGCAGTTTTTCTGGCACTGTGGTTGGTACCCGTCGTCGGGCTGCTAGCGCTGTTAGGGCAAGGCAATGTCTTCACCGACATCGCGATCTTCTTCTCCAAAATGGCGATGGTTACCTTCGGTGGTGCCTATGCGGTGCTCGCCTATGTCGCGCAACAGGGCGTGGATCACTATGGCTGGCTCAAGCCGGGAGAAATGCTGGACGGCCTCGGTATGGCCGAGACCACGCCTGGCCCGTTGATCATGGTCACCCAGTTCGTCGGCTTCATGGGCGCCTACCGGGCGCCGGGCGTACTCAACCCGCTGGTCGCCGGAACGCTCGGCGGTCTTCTCACGACGTGGGTAACATTCGTTCCGTGCTTCCTGTGGATATTCCTCGGCGCGCCGTTCATGGAGACGATGCGCAGCAACAAGGCCCTGTCGGCAGCGCTGTCTGCCATCACGGCGGCGGTGGTCGGTGTGATCCTGAACCTGGCAGTATGGTTCGCGCTTCATGTGCTGTTCCGCGACCTGCGTGAGGTCAGATGGCTGGGCACGACGGTGGATGTGCCGGTGTTCAGCTCCGTCAACCTGCCGTCGCTGGTGCTGACAGTCGGTGCGCTGCTGGCCGTGTTTCGTTTCAAGATCGGTATGATCCCCGTGCTCGCGACATGCTCTGTCCTGGGCGTGCTTTATGGCGTTGCCACGGGATCGATTTAAGCAGTGCCATAGGCGCAACCACTTTGCGGCAGGAGGCATACCTGGCAGCCCAGACGCCGACGAATGCTTCGCGCGAACCTTTAGCCAAACAGAGGTTTTCGCTGCTGCCTGCCGGTGCCAGGCCGGCAGCTGCCCTTCTGTTGACGTCCAGGGGATTGAGGGCATTCGGCGACGGACTCGTCAGTCTTCTGCTTCCCGCCTATTTGGCCACGCTTGGTTTCAGCCCTTTCAAGATCGGGGTTCTCGCCACAGCGACGCTAGCTGGTTCAGCGGCGCTCACTTTGACCGTCGGGTTTGTCGCACACCATTTCTCTCGCCGCTCCCTGCTGATCGCAGCTGCCGTCCTGATGGTCGTCACGGGGAGCGCCTTCGCGTTGGTTCAGGATTTCTGGCCGCTGCTCCTTGTCGCATTCGTGGGAACGTTGAACCCATCCTCGGGCGACGTCAGTGTGTTTCTGCCGCTGGAGCATGCGCAACTTGCCCATAGTGTCACGGACCGCGACCGCACCGCGCTCTTTGCACGCTACAGCCTTGTCGGCTCACTTGTAGGGGCGGTCGGTGCTCTTGCGGCCGGAGCCCCCGACATTCTCCGACAGGTTGTCGGCCTGGACATCAAGCAAGCTCTCCAGATCGCCTTCCTGCTTTATGCCTTTCTGGGACTCGGAGCACTGCTCCTTTATCGGAAACTGCCGGATGAGCCGCTCGATGCGAGTGCGGTACCGGCGGAACCACTACGCAAATCTCGAACCATCGTCCTCACGCTCGCTGCACTTTTCAGCCTTGACGCTTTTGCGGGCGGTTTCGTGGTCCAGTCGTTGTTGGCTCTTTGGCTTTTCCAACGGTTCGGCCTATCGCTCGCCGCGACGGGCGCAATCTTCTTCTTGACGGGCATCCTTTCGGCTGGGTCGTATCTGGTGGCCGTGCAAATCTCTAAACGGATCGGGCTGGTGAACACGATGGTGTTCACGCACCTGCCGTCCAGCCTTTGCCTTTTGCTCATCCCCTTCACGCCGAGCCTCGGTCCCGTTATCGTACTTCTGCTGATCAGGAGCGCCTTGTCGCAGATGGATGTTCCGACCCGCACCTCCTACGTCATGGCCGTGGTATCGCCTGGTGAGCGGGCCGCAGCCGCGAGTGTCACCGCTGTCCCGCGCAGCCTCGCGGCAGCCGCCAGCCCGATGCTTGCCGGCTCGCTGCTCGCAATGTCCGGTTTCGGTTGGCCGTTGCTCATCGCTGGCGCCTTGAAGATTGTCTACGACATCCTTCTGCTTGCGATGTTTCGCAAGGTTCGCCCTCCAGAGGAACGACGAGATGGCTAGTAGCGGCGCAGCATGCCGAGACAGCATGAGCCGCGCGCGCCTGTTATTCCGCAGGTGCACGTTCTGCCGACGAGTAGTGCATCAATTGAAAAGCCCGCCACGGTAGCGACCACGGGCGGGCTTTCAATGGGAGCGGCTACATTCCTGAGAAATCGACCGCTATGACCATAATGCATGACCAGTGGAACGGTTCCAGACGATTTTTAACCATTGGACATGCGGTCAAATCGGGACAACTGCCTTTTTCGCGCAAGATTCTCGAACTCTTTCGAAAACGCAAGGTCAGGCGCGTGAAACGACGGTTGCCCGTGCGCATCTTGAGGATTATTCGCTCAGTATGGCGTGCTGACGTGCGCTATATCGGGCGCCTTTGATACGGCACTTCTTGACGCCGGGGCAATCGGCAGGGCCTGTAGCGCCCCTTGGCGCGATCCGGCGAGGCGCCGTAAATCTTGACCAGCGTGCCAACCGCTCCATCTTATTCGTACCGGTGCTCGCTCTTCAGCGCGAGGTGTAACTGATATGTCGAGAGCTCTCTTCGCTTTTGCGCTCGCAGGCGTCTGCCTGACATCGACACCGGTGTATGCCGACAATGTCGATCTGGGGCTAGAAACTTTTCACCAAACCTGTCTTGCCCATGGCCCCGACTTCGAGCGAACCGTCGCTGTGGCGAAGACGCGTGGATGGACGCCGCTATCCGGTGACGCAGCGCTTGCTCCAGTCGATGACGTGGATGCCTTTCAGGGGTGGGCGGTGACTGGCAACGATCTACCTGCCGGAACCATAATAGCGGTGACCAAAGCCACCTTGAACGGCAAGGCCGTGCAGACCTGTTCCATCAGACTGTTCGACGTCGACCGCGCAACATTCGAGCAACGCTTCTTCGCCCGGACGGACGCCGAAAAAATCAGCGAGGACCGGAATGGAGATCAGGTCTCCAAAGTTTACATATTGATTGCAGGCAATCGAAAACAGCTCGTCCATTTGACATCGCCGGTCGGCACGGAGCGAACGAATTCGATCATTGCAAGCTCGATAGCCGACGAATAATCAGGCGCCGATGCCTCTTCCCGCCATCTTCTGGAACAGCTCGTCTGCCTGCGCCGGTGAAAGGTCCATGTCAGTAACGACCCACCAGGCGAGGACCGCAAGAAATGCTCCGGCGATGAACTGAATGGCGAATTCGGCAGGCATGCCGCGATCGCCGATCCGTTTCTCGACGAGTTCTTCCCGGACGGCTCGCCGGATACGCTCACGCAATTCGTCGTGGATCGTATCGCCGCTGCTTGCAAGCAACGCGTGGTGAAGCGGTCGGAATGCATGGGCGTGCTCGAACATGGGCAGGCTGAACTCGAACAGGCGGCTACCTGTTTCTTGACTTGCCGCCTCGCGCCTGCGGCCGATTGACCGCAGATGCGCCTCGATGGTCGCGCTGCGCAGAGCATCCTTGTCGGCATAGTGGGTATAGAAGGTCGACCTGCCGACATTGGCCCTCTGGCAAATGTCGTCGACGGTGATGGCAACATATCCCTGCTCCGGGATCAGGGCGATGAGCGCGTCCTGCAGCAGGCCGCGCGTCCGCGCGACGCGTCGATTGATCGTGTTCCGCTCGCCCGCTCGTTCGATTTTCATGGTCATGACCCCTGCAGTGCCCGGTTTCGGACATTCGGCGGTCCGGTGTCCGACAACATCATTTCCAGACAATGTGTCCATTATGATACGCCAAGTCCAGGAGCTCAAATCGGGTTTGGGCATGCCGCAATGAAGCAGAAGGTCGCCAGACATGCACTCATCTGATCATCACGCCGGCAACGGACCGCATTCGCGTAAGAGGGTGATAGCGTTGGCGCTGCTTGCTAAGCTATCGCTGGTCGCCGGCTTCCTCGTCCTCGCCAAATTGGGCATGGGCTATGTTCAGGCCGGCGCCTGGACGGCGGCATTCCACGGCCTCGTCCTCGCGGTGATCGCGGGATTGGCGCTGTGGGGCAGCCTGCGTCACAGGGCGCTCGTCGGCAACAGTGCGCAGAGCGCGAGCGATAGGGGCATCGGCATCGTCCTGCATCGGGCGGCGGCCTATGACTTGCTTGCGCGCGTTCTGACCTTTGGGCGCGAGGGCCGCTTTCGCGAGCTCATGCTTCGCCTGGCAAAGCTCCAGCCCGGCGAAGCGATGCTCGATGTCGCCTGTGGAACGGGAACCCTTGCCATTGCCGCGAAGCGGCTGGTCGGTTCGGACGGAACCGTCACCGGCGTCGATGCGTCGGCCGAAATGATCGAGAGGGCACGCGCCAAGGCCGAGCGGTCCGCTCTCGATCTGACTTTCGTCAACGGGACGGCGCAGGAGCTTCCCTTCAAGGACGCGCAATTTGACGTCGTCGTCGGCACGCTGATGCTGCATCACCTGTCGAAGCCCGTGCGATCGGCCTTCATCCGCGAGGCGGCACGCGTCTTGAAGCCAGCAGGCCGGCTGTTGCTCATCGATTTCGGCAGGCCGGTGCGCAAGTCTGGATTGCCCAGGCTCCACAAGCATGGTCATATCGAGATGCAGTCGGTCGCCTCGCTGTTGACCGAGAGCGGATTCCAAGTCGGCGATATCGGCGCCGTCGGAACCAAGAACCTGAACTATATTCGCGCAACGATGAAAAAGGACCAGCCAAGCCAGGCGTCGTGATCATGCTCAGACGCTAGTTGCATGACGACCTGTTCTGGTATGTCCCATTTCGGCCTGCTTGCAATGGCAGGTGTCCTACCTGATCTGGAATCGACGAGCGAAATGTGAGCGAAAAATGCAGCTGACAGGCATAGTATCAGGCGCGGCGCTGTTGCTCGCTTCCGCCGCGGCGGCGAACGCCCATCCGCATGTGTTTGCCGAAGCGAAGCTGGACCTGACCGTCGGTCCAGACAGAACGGTCAAGTCGCTTCGGCATTCCTGGCGCTTCGACGACCTCTTTTCCAGCACTGTACTGATGGAATTCGACAAGAATTCCGACCTTGTCCTTGATGCCAAGGACCTCGATGAAGTCGCTCTCACCGTCCATGCGTCGCTGGCCGAGCACAACTATTTTCAGATGGTGACCTTGAACGGCAAGGACGTGACGATGGCGCCACCGCCGAAGTTCAGCGTCAGCTATGAAAACGATCGACTCGTCGTCCAGTTCGAAACGCAGCCGAAGGACCCGTTGGCCCTTGCTGGAAAAGTCAGCATCGGCGTGTACGACCCGACCTTCTACACGGCGATCGATTTTACCGACGACGACAAGATTGCTGTGGCTGGCCGGCCTCAAGGCTGCTCACGCGCGGTCGTGCGTCCGGATCCGGATACGGCCATCGCGCAGAACCAGAAGAGCCTGACAGACGCGTTCTTCAGTGACCCAACGGGGACCGATCTCGGCAAGATTTTCGCGACGCGCCTTGAATTGACCTGCGGCTGAAGCGGAGCCGGTTCGATGGCCATGTTCCAGACGCTGGTCGACTTCCAGCGCACGATCTACCTAACGCTTGCCGAGCAGATCAAACTGCTTTCGGCTGGCGGCGGCTGGTTGGCCTTCATGGCCTTTCTGCCAATGGGCGTGCTATTCGGTGCGGCGCATGCCCTGACGCCGGGTCACAGCAAAGCCCTACTGGCCACGTATTTGGCCGGTTCGGACGCAAAGGTTTCGCGCGGTCTTCGGGTATCACTGGCACTTTCCTTCACGCATGTGACAATTGCGGTGCTGATCGCGGCGCTCTCGCTACCGTTGGTGTCTATAGCCCTGGGCAGTGTTGGCCGCGCGCCGCTACTAGAAGACGTCAGTCGCGGGCTGCTTGGACTCATAGGCGTCTGGATGCTCTGGCGCGCATTGAGCCACGGCCATCACCACAAGCATGAGGGCGAGGCCGTCGGCGTCATGGCCGGCTTGATCCCATGCCCGCTGACGCTTTTCGTGATGACCTTCGCAATATCCAGAGGCGTTCCGCTCGCCGGTATCCTGTTTGCAATCACCATGATGGCCGGCGTGGCGCTGACGCTGTCTTGCGTTGCGGTGTTGTCGATCCTGTTTCGGGAGCGCCTGGTGCATTTTTTCGACAGCCGGCCACGCCTGTTCGATGCCATTTCGCGGACGATCGAAGGCGCTGCCGGAATTGTTCTAGCCGGGGTAGCCGTTTGGCAAATCACGTCTCCTTAACGCCGTTTTGGAAAAAGGGACCATGCGACTAGAACCCAATCTCCAAGAAACTCCGGACCCAACTCTGCTTTTGGGGAAACAGAGTTGGGCGCATGACCGACGAGCCGCCTGCGACGACCTACGTTGTGAGCGTGTCGAGGCACCGCACTGGCGCAAAGTGTTGACGACCAAGGACAAGGCCAAAGCTCTGGCGACAGCGAGAGAGATGGGCGACAAGGTGAGGGTCGCGACGAATGCGCCGCAAGTCTAGCCAGGACAAAGGGGTGGTCGCACTCAAACCGCGCTGCTATCACGGCAAGACAAAGAATCTTCAGGCGTTCGCCATCGCAGAGCGTGTGGCTAGTGAGGTGTGCCCTTGCGTCCTTCAATTGCCGAACGGATTGCAATCCGCGAGCAACATACTGGATTCGCCTTCAGCCGACGATACCGGTTGCCCATTGCCGTGAGGGTTGTGAGCTCCTGGGGAGATCATGAGTGACCGACCGTCAAAAGATCGCTTGGATGATAGCGCTAGCCATACTTGCGGGCATTGCGGTGATTTTGCTCGATCACTGGATCAAGGGCGATCTATCCATGGCGCTGCCATTGACTTCGGTCGACAAGACCAACTCGTCTTCTGTCTGATCTCGTCCGCCGGTCGATGTCGGCCGGCTTTTGTTCGGTCGAGTTCGCAGCGCGAATTTGGGTTTGCTAGCCTTGATTGAGCAGGCCCCGGCGCTGCGGTAGCAGCTCCGGTTTGACGATCTTGGCCTAATGCGGTTGCGCAATAGCGCCAAATACGCTTCAGAGATGGCCCCAGTGAGATCAAGCAGAGGATATCATGCCGGCGGACGATGGTAGTCTACGCGACATTCTTGGAATTCTATTGGTTCTCGTACTCGTTGGCGCAAATGGCTTCTTTGTCGCTGCCGAATTTGCGTTGGTGGCGGTCAGGCGGAGCCGAGTCGACGAACTTGCTACCGCTGGACGCTTGAACGCCGGGTTGCTTCAAAGAGCCTTGGCGAATCTCGATGCCAATCTTGCCGCGACCCAGCTGGGTATCACCATTTCGTCGCTGGCGCTTGGCTGGGTTGGCGAACCTGCACTCGCCCATCTGATCGAGCCACTGCTGGTTGGAGCGATGGGGTCTCTTGCCACCGCCGGATCCCATACAATCGCCGTCGCAATTGCTTTTATTATCATCACTGCTCTCCACATCGTTCTGGGCGAGTTGGCGCCGAAAAGCCTGGCGCTTCAGCGTAGCGAGGGCACGGCACTCTGGGTGGTGCGGCCGCTAGGCCTGTTCCTGTTCCTGCTCAGGCCGGCGATCCTCGCTTTGAACGGTCTTGGCAATCTGGTGTTGCGTCTCTGCGGGCTACGGCCAGGGACGGGCGAGGAGTCCCTGCATTCGCCTGAAGAGCTGAAACTGCTTGTCGCGGCGAGCCAGGAGGCAGGGCTGCTTCACCAGACCCAGCAGGAGCTCGTCGAGCGCGTCTTCAACATTGGCGATCGGCGCATCGCCGATATCATGACGCCGCGGCGCGATATCGACTGGATCGACACTGAGGACAGTCCAGACGAGATTCTGCGTACCATCCGTGAATGTCGCCATGAGCAGCTTCTGGTCGGCCGTGGCGGGATCGATGAACCAATCGGCATGATCCTGAAGAAGGATCTCCTCGACCAAGTGCTCGACGGGAAAACGCTCAATCCAATGGCGGTCATCCGCGACCCCGTGATCGTTCATGAAGGAACGCCGATATTCCGCGTTCTCGATCGGTTCAAGAGGGCACCGGTACGCCTGGCGATCGTCATCGACGAATATGGCGCTCTGGAGGGGCTCGTCACCCAGACCGATCTGCTCGAAGCCATCGCAGGCGACCTTCCGGATCTGGACGGTGAGGACCCCGACGTCGTCAAGCGTGAAGACGGCTCCCTGCTGATCGACGGTATGATGCTGGCGCACGATGCTTTCGCTCTCCTCGGCTTTCGATCAGGGGCGGCAGAGGGTGATTTTCACACGATCGCCGGGTTCGCCCTGTCCCGGCTTGGGCATCTTCCGGAAGCTGGCGAGCACTTCGACTACGAGGGCTGGCGCTTCGAGATTCTCGATATGGACGGAAGGCGGATTGACAAGCTGCTCGCTCGCCGTGAGCCGCCTACATTCCACGGGAAGTCGCCCGGATAGTGGTCTTCGACGCCCATGACGAGAGGCGTATATGCGAGCAAAATTGAGACAGAGTAGTTGAACTGAACTAGTCAAAGCAGACGCGTTCAACTGCTTAATTCAGAATCTGGCTGAGAAACAGCTTGCTGCGTTCATGAAGCGGGCTTGTGAAGAACTCGACCGGAGTGTTCGTCTCGACAATCTCGCCCTGGTCCATGAACACAACGCGGTCCGCAACCTGGCGGGCGAATCCCATCTCGTGGGTGACGCACAGCATTGTCATGCCATCATCGGCCAACGACGCCATTGTATCTAGCACCTCCTTGACCATTTCGGGATCAAGTGCCGAGGTCGGTTCGTCGAACAGCATAATTTTCGGGTTCATGCAGAGTGAGCGAGCAATGGCTACGCGCTGCTGCTGGCCGCCAGAGAGCTGACCCGGATATTTGTGCGCCTGATCCAGAATCCCTACGCGCTCGAGATAGTGGATGGCGGTCTCTTCAGCCTCCTTGCACCGCAGTCTACGCACCCAGATTGGCGCCAGTGCCAATTTTCCAACACGGTCAGATGCGGAAAGAGGTTGAAATGCTGGAACACCATGCCGATGTCGCGGCGGATTTCCTCGATCTTCTTCAGATCGTTCGTTAGCTCAGTGCCGTCTACGACGATATGACCTTTCTGATGCTCCTCCAACCGGTTGACGCAACGGATCATCGTCGACTTGCCAGAGCCAGACGGTCCACAGATCACCAGCTTTTCGCCGCGACGAACGGTGAGATTGATGTTCTTCAAGACATGGAAGGTCCCATACCACTTGTTGACGCCAATCATCTCGACGGCAGCCATCTCGGCAGTAGAAGATCCAGGTTCAGCATGTCGCGTGCGAGGAGTGGAAGACAACATGTTCTTGTTCCTAGTGCGATGTCGGACCGCGCCGTTCGAGGAAGTCGGCGAAACGGGCGAAGGAGAAGGAGAGCGCAAAGAAGATCGCGCCGATGAATAGGAAGGTCTCGGCCGCCGGCGATGGCCATTCGGGATCCGCAAGCGCTGCCTTGCCGGAACTGATCAAGTCGAATAGGCCCACGACTAGGACAAGACTGGTGTTCTTGATCATGACGATGATTGTGTTGGCTAATGCAGGGATGGCCACACGGATGGCCTGTGGCAGGATAACGAGGTACTGGGTGCGCCAGAAGGGAAGGCCGAGCGCGGCGGCGGCCTCGTATTGCCCATTGGGGATAGCCTGAAGCCCGCCGCGGATGACCTCGGCCAGATAGGCCGCCGCAAAAATGGTCAGAGCAACCAGCGCGCGCACGAATTTGTCGGGCAGCAGCGATTCCGGCAGGAACAGCGGCATCATGATCGATGCCACGAACAGGATCGACAAGAGGGGAAGGCCGCGCACTGATTCAATCAGTACCACCGCGCCGATCCGCACCGCAGTCATGGAAGAGCGTCGGGCCAGCGCAAGCAGAATGCCGACCGGAAAGGCGACACCGATGGCAACGACGGTCAGTATCAACGTTACAGGAAGTCCGCCCCACAAGGACGTGGGGACTTCGACCAGGCCAAGGCCACCACCCATCAACCAGACGATCAACGCGAATGCTGCCAACCAGAGCGCGAGTAATCGGGGTCTCCAGCTAGTCGGGCGAACAGACCAGCCCAGCAGCGCCAGGATGAGTATGCACACAATGGCGGGACGCCAGCGGTCATCAATCGGATAGATGCCGAACAGGAGCTGGCCGGACTTGGCGTATACGAAACTCCAGCAGGCTCCAGCCGCCGCACGACAGGCGTTCGGGTCGGGTTCGAACAGCACTGCGTCTATGACGAGCCAGTGCAGCACTGGCGGGACGGTGACCATCAGCAGAGTGCCAAACACCAGCGTCAATGCGGCGTTGAGAGGCGTACCGAATAGGAGCCCGGCAGTACGCTGCAGGACTGGGAAGCGAATACGTCGTTCCAGGGGCTCGACGGGTAACGGGAGAGAAACGGCCTTCATGATTATCGCTCCACGATGGCGATGCGGCGGTTGTACCAGTTGGCTGCGCCCGACATGGTGAGATTGAGGGCGAGATAGACGCCGAGAATGATGAAGACGCCTTCAATGGAGTGGCTGGACTTGCTGATGGTTGTATTCATGACTGCAAGGAAATCCGGGTAGCCAACCGCAATTGCCAAGGTCGAGTTCTTGACGACGTTGATGTACTGGCTGTTGAGCGGTGGCACGATTACCCGCAGCATCTGGGGGATGACGATCAGGCGCAATATCTTGCCGCGCGGAAGGCCAAGCGAATGGCCAGCGTCCCACTGGCCGCGGCCGATCGACAGGACACCGCCACGCACGATTTCTGCTACGAAACCCGTTGTGTAGAGGGTCAATCCGATGAGGATCGTGCTGAGCTCCGGGGTCAGTTCTTTGCCACCTTCAAAGTTCGAGCCGGTGAAGACCGGCCAGTCGATGGTGAACCGCGCGTCAGCGAGCCAAATTCCTGCGGCGCTAACTGCCAGCACACTGGGCACGACAGCCTTCGGCGACCAACCTTTGCGTACTGCGATCCAGCCTGCGATAGCGAGCGCGATGGCGCACAAGATCATGAGGAGACCGGTCATGCCTACGTCGATGCCAACGGCTGGCACCACGAAACCGCGCATGGAAGCATAGACGCCAGGCAGCGGGTTGAGCGCTTCGCCGACTGGCGGCAACATTTTCCACCACAGCGAATAGAGGAAGATCAGAAGGACGATAGGGGGCGAATTACGCGCCAGTTCCACCCACACGCGACATGTGCCCGCAGCCAGTGGGTTGCTGCTCAGCCGCGTGATGCCCACGATCAGTCCGAGAATGGACGAGAAGACGATGACCAGCGTGGAAATGAAGACTGTGTTGGTCAGCCCGACTACAATGGCCCAGTAGTACGGATCCCGCGACTTGTATGTGAGGATTGCCTCGGAGATGACGATCCTGGACGGCATGGACAAGAAGTCAAAGCCTATCGGGATACCGCGCGCCTCAAGGTTGGCGAAGGTGGTGCTGACGAGTAGCGCGGCGAACGCCAGGAAAGCAGTCGCCAAGGCGGCCTGAATGATGATTGATCTGATTTTGGCGTCACTCAACATGCTGACCTCGGATCCACATCGCTATCGGAAGCGAGGAGCGCGCTAGGCGCTCCCCTCGACGCGCCTCAATCCCACGGGAAAGGGTAGTTCAAGCCGCCATCTTTCCACAGGGCGTTCAAGCCGCGTTCGACCTTGAGCGGGCTATCCTTGCCAAGATTGCGATCCCAAATCTGGGCGTAATTGCCGGTCTGCTTGATGACGTTGTAGACCCAATTGTCATCCAGCCCGAGGGGCTTGCCGAAGCCGGCTTCCTTGCCCAGCACTCGCTGGACCTCCGAATTGCCCCCAGCGAGCTTTTCGTCGATATTTTCCGACGTGATGTTGTTGGCCTCTGCCCAGAACAGGGCGTTTATCGTCCAGCGAACGATGTCGAAGAGCTGTTCATCGCCGCGCGCGATCGCCACGCCATTGGGCTCGGCAGCCTTTCCGACTTTGATGATGTCGTAATCGTTAGGATTCTTTGCGACCGAGGCACGCTGCCCTGCTGCCGCGGTTCCATCGGTGACGTAGGAATCGCAGCGGCCGCCGAAGAAGGCATCGCGGGCCTGGAGGGTCGAGTCGTAGTAGACCTTCTTCATCGAGATCCCGAACTCCTCCTCGGTTTCCTCGATCGCCTTCTCGGTCAAGCTGCCGCCGCCTTGAAGGCAGACTGTCTTTCCGTCGAGCAGCTTCGGCTCGGTGATTTTGTCCGCTTTGCGGACGAGGATGCCATCCGTGTCATAGAGGTTGATCCAGACGAAACGGACCACGGCATCACGCGTGTAGGTGATCGTGGACGTGCGCGACAGAATATCGATTTCTCCAGTCTGTAGCGCAGGAAGTCGCTGAGCAGCATTGAGCGGCACGTATCGGATCTTATCCTTGTCCCCAAGAATGGCGACCGCGAATGTACGACAAATGTCGGAATCGAAGCCGCGATAATACCCCTTTTCGTCGGGGCGAGAGAGACCGGGCACTCCCTGGCTCGCGCCGCAACTGACGTAGCCGCGTGCCTTTATCTTTTCGACGACGCTTTGCGCGGCCGCATCTCCCGCGCTTGAAGCCAGGCCGACCAGCCCGATCGCTAAGGCGGCAAGCCATTTATGCTCTTCGCATTTCATATCCATTCCCCTTTCGTTGAAGTTGTTGTCATTCTGCAGCCTTGGCCTCGCCAACTGTCGTTCGTCGCGTTTCCGCAAAGTGCTCGAAGGCCTGTGACAGATCGGCGAGAAGGTCGCCGACGGCCTCCAGGCCGATAGAGAGCCGCCAAACTGGGCCAGGCTTCAGCCAGTCGAGGCCACTGCGGCCCTTTCGAGGATCACTGACGGAGATCAGCGAGTGCACCCCGCCCCAGCTTGCACCTAGCCTGAACAGTCGCATGCGACGCAGAGCCTCGGATTGGTGGGGCGCTAGTTCCGGCTGCAACACAAACGAGAAGACACCTGCCGATCCGGCGAAGTCACGCTTCCAGGTCAAGTGGCCGGGATGGTCGGGCTCACTCGGATGCAGGATCTGCGCAACCTCGGGGCGCTCCGACAGCCACGATATGATGTTCTGCGCGGTGCTGTCGGCTTGGCGCATTCGCACCGGCATGGTCATCAGGCCACGCTCGCACAATGCGCAATCCTCCGGCGAAACGCCGTAACCGAGAAAACGCGCGGTATCCTTTAACCGCCGGAACAAGGTCTCGTCGTTCACCGCCACCGAGCCCATCAGCAGGTCGCCGTGGCCGCCGGCATGTTTGGAAAGTGCCTGCATCGAGATGTCGACACCATGCTTGAGTGGTTTGAACAGCAAGTGTGAGGCCCAGGTGTTGTCGACCGCGACAAGCGCGCCAGCCTCGTGGGCCGCAGCCGTGATTGCCGGCACGTCCTGTATCTCGAAGGTCGCGGAACCCGGCGATTCCGCCCAGACCAGCTGCGTCCTGCCATCTATCAACGCCGAAATGCTTCCATCGAGCTTGGGGTCGTAGGTCACCGCATCGATGCCAAGGGGAGCGAGAAGGCGGGCGGCCATTTCGCGTGCCGGCCCATAGAACGTCTCCGGGATCAGAACCCGATCGCCACCATGGCAGACGGTCATGGTCGTCAGCGTTATGGCCGCCATTCCTGAAGGGACGACGAGCGCCCGAGATCCGCCTTCCAGCGCAGCGATATGGTCTTCCAACTGGCGGCTGGTCGGAGTCCCGTAAAGTCCGTAACTGAAGCCATCGTACAGTCGCTCGACGCGGCGCTCGAAGGAGTCCAGATCGTCGAAGACCACCGTGGAGGCGCGTTCAACTGGCATCGCCAACGACCTGAATGGCTCCTCCGAGCGCCTGGGAGGATGGATATGTGAAGTGTCGTCGTGTCGGGTCATGGGCGGACTTTAACTGGCTCGCCCATTGCCATCTATGACCGTGGCGATAAAGATAATCCACTTTTGATATGGACCGCCAATGAACCCGCGCGACATCGATGTGTTCAACGCAATCATGATCACGGGTGGCGCCGGCGCAGCGGCGACGCTGCTGGATACTTCGCAGCCCGCGATAAGTCGCTCTCTGACGAAGCTGGAGTCGGAGCTCGGTTTCAACCTGTTCGATCGTATCCGCGGCAGGCTGGTGCCGACCCGGGAAGGAGAACTTTTCCACACTGAGGTAAAGGCCAATCTGGTGGGGCTGGATCGGCTCAGGCTGCGAGCGGCCCAGATCAAGGAAGTCGGGACGGGGACGATCCGCGTTGCCAGCCTCTCGGCACTCGGCCACGGTCTGGTGCCACGTGCGATCGTGGCATTCTCGAACAAACATCCACAGGTTCGCATCAGCTATCAGGTGCGCACGTCCAACGTCGTGCGCGACCTAGTGGCATCTGGCAGTTTCGACATCGGTCTCGCTGCCGACGAGATCGATACGACAGGGGTGCTGCACAGCATCTTCACCACCCCGCGAGCTGTATGCGTGATGCCGAAGAACCACCGTTTGGCTCGCAAGCCCGTTGTCACGCCTGCGGACCTTGATGATGAGGCCTTCCTGGCACTGTCGCCGGAAGACACGGTGCGGCTCGCCATGAACAGGATCTTTGCCGAACACCGCGTAAGGCCGCGCATCTTGATCGAAACACCTTACGGTCTGACCATCGCCATCCTTGCCGCCAAAGGCATGGGTATCGGTCTGGTCAATCCTTCCGTCATTGCCGACCGCATGATCGACAGCATCGTCGCCAAGCCATTCGAGCCAGCCGTCCATTTCCGAGCACTAATTTTGCGCCCGCCAGACGGCATCAATTCGACACTGACAACCGATTTCATCGCCGAGCTCTATGCAGCGCGCAATGTGCTATCGAGCGAGGACTAGGCGAACGAACTGTCGTCATTGTGACCTCAACCTCGATGGCCTCCGAAGGTGCTTGGTGATGGCCTTGAATTCAACTCGCTGCCTGCTTCCGCCTGACCTGGCTCAAACAGATATGAGACAGATTGATTGAAGGGAGGGGTTCTCCGAAGCTCGGGTTGCTGACACTAGTACTGGCATTGAATATTGGCGGAATAGCATTCGTCGATCTGCCGTCGTTGATCCCGTACGCGTGTCTGGCCTAGCGCGGAACGGCTTGTGTCGGTCTCCGAGGGATAGGCAAACATTGCCCGCGCCGTGGGAGCGGGAGTTTGAAAAAATTGTGATGGCGCCAGCAGGCTTATGGGCGGCAGCTTCGCACCGATGGCGGCAACCGAGATATTTGGAACTACGGCCTTACCCGGAAGCCGGTAAAGCGCGGCATCTTTTTGTGCGCCGCGGCGTTGCACAGAGTAGGTGTGTGGTGTCGGTGGACGTTATGCTTGTGCTTGCAAGGTATTACTCTAGCCGCTTTCGGGTGCGCGCGGTCAGAAGCCGATGCCCCCGCGAGCTTTCTGATGAGGTCTTTATGATGTTCCAGTTTATTGGCTATATGTAAATATATCACAAGCAAGATAATCTAATACTAAGAAAGATAATTTATATGTACATATATTTTAGCAGCGTAAGCGCGACTCGCATAGTATTAAAGCATGAATGTTTCCGGTCGCTAAATACGGTAGATTGGACACAAGAGTTATCTTAGACTATACTGTTTTTGATGCCTGCAGAAGTGTTCTGTTTTGGCAGTGACTGTTTATTTTGGAAAGGAATTAGCATGAAAAACTCAAACTTTACGGGCGCCAGCATTATTCCTTCTGCCTTCCTGCCCGAGGCTATCGCAGAGACGTCCGTGCAGGAACAGGAACCTGCACGTGGGAAGGGCAAGACTCCCGGGAGCAAAATTAAGAGGGTCGCCAAGGCATCCAGACCGCCGGCGACGTATGAAGAGCTCGGCATCCCTGCCGAGAAAATCCCCGTGCTCGTGGAATGCGAGAATATGTTCCGCGGGTCCGAACGCGTCGATGCCGAGCAGGTCTTCGTTAAGGGTGAGGCAGTAGCCAAGCCCAGACAGGCCTGTCCATCCCAGGAGTCGTTCGCGACGTGGTTGAAGGGTTGGTGCGGGCAGTCACGACGCACCGGCGATAACTTCATAGCGGTTCACGAACGGCTCGGCCAGTACCGGACGCTGTTCGTCGAACACAATGTGCAGCGTGTCGCGCTTTATGCGCTGTGCGCGGCGTCGCCTGAGAAGATCGAGGCGGTGGCGAACCGGTTGCGAGCGGGAGAGCGCCCGTCGGCTGCCGAGATCAGGGCCTTCGCCAGGGATGGCGCGACCAAGGCAGCTCCGCTTGAGCCAGCGAACATCGCCGGTCCCGAAGGCGTCAAGGCGTTGATCCGCGAGAAGACCGCCGCCGGGTTGCCTGCCCTCATCGGCCGCCTCTGCCGCATGCTTGAGGTTGTCCAGGAAGCCGTCCTCCGTCACGCCGGGGGTAAACCCCTGGTCAAGAAGAAGCTCGCCGATCAGTTGGTCCAACCAGCCCGCCGAGCCCGCGCCGAACTGGAAAACCTGGCGGCATTCGTCGAGCCCAATTCCAATGGCCCGGACTGGCTTGTGCATACGGCAAGATTCCCGGCCGATACCGGCTGGAGCCTGGTCTGGCACGTTCTCTATACGATGGCCGGCGCCGACGACTGGCCGAAGGACGACAGGTTCAGGCCATGGTTCTTGGAGAAGGTTCTGCCAAGTCTGGAATGGGCGGTCGGTCCGAAGCTTGCCGCGGCAACGGCCAAGGCCGTCAAGGCAAAGTTGGAAACTGAGGCAGCCACGCTGTCGGAGCGAAAGGTGGTGAAGCCGTCGAAAACACCACGGAAATTGAAGGGTCTCGCACAGGAGGGGAGGGACGCAGCTGAAGCGTTGTCCCCGATGTCCAAGCCGGCGCCGAAGTCGCCGGCTGCGAGCCGGAAGGTCGTCGAGGGCCCCATGAAAACGGCGGCACTGCTGAACGGCGAGCCCGCCGCACCGGGCGGGGTCGCGGGTGAAGCCGCCGGCACGCCGGAAGAGGCGATCGCCCCGAAGCGCGCGGCGAAAGCCGCTGCCAAAGGCACGCCGGCGGAGGCTTACGGCGAGAGGAAGCCGATCGGACCGGAAGAGCGCGTCCGCCGGATAAAGGCGACGCTGCTGGACGTCGCGGTGCCAGCGTTTGCCGCAAGGCCGCCACGGGAAGGATTCGTCAAGCCTCCCTTCCTGAAGGACATTCGCGAAGATAAAGGCGGATCGCCGAAGATGGGCTGACGCCGGTTTCCGAACCTATCGAACCTCGAAGGCCCTCGCCACAAGCGGGGGCCTTAATTTTTGGAAACTGTTTCGGGAACCTCTGACAGTCGCTGGGCGCAAGCAGCGACCGCATCGGCACGGGAAAGATGATAATGGCCCAGCGACGCTCGTGCGACCGATTGCGCGAAGGCAAGGCAAGGGTGAGCACGCCGGCGACCTCGCGAAGCGAGCAAGACCATCCGCACAACCTGCTTGATGACTATCGCAGTAGGCCGGCCCGCCGCGACCCGGCTCAATCGAATGCCAGAGCCTTCCAGAAGCCCTTTGGGCGGAAGCTATGGATCAATAGGACAGCCTTGTCTCGCGGTGTCTTCGATTGCCTGGGAGTTCGAAGCAAGGGTTCGCCGCGAGAAACGAAAATGTCTCTCGGTGGTTTGTGGCTTGCAAGGATCACCCTCACCTTTGTGGGAGGAGGCCGATCCCCGCGCCTGCCGCCGCTATACCCTGGACAACGGAGCATCAAATGAAACTCGCACTGACCCCACCGCCGTTCCTCGCCAGGTTCGCAAGCCTCCCCTCGCGCTACCGGATCGCGCAGGACCGGCTACTCGAGCTCGACCGGACTGGCCGGCTGCGTGCCATCACCGGGCTAGAGTTCGTCCAGCGGCTGATCGACGCCCGTGCGGAACTCGACAATCCGCAGAACGGTAGAAACGCGCGAACAATACAGCTGGCGCTGCAGCAATTCGAACGTGAGGTCGCAGCCTTCGAAGAGAAGCTTGTGGAAATCGACGCGAGGCTCCAGCTGAACTGACGATTGCCCAATCACATTCCGATGAGCGTCGGCAGTCATGATGAAACTCGTGCCGATGACACGCGCATCACCGCCCAACAGAGATCCTCCTGGAATTCGGAGCCCGGAATTAACCTTGCGATCGTTTGGAGGCGATCCACGCGATTATGGGGATTGAGATCTGTTCCGGATCCGTTCACATAAGGATCGTTCCGGCCATGTCCGGGATAAGTCGGCCCTCGACGGTGCTGGTAACACCGACGAAGGCCTGACCCGCAACCTGGATAAGAGGTCTTGGGCTATGAACAGCACTATCGTTTTTGTTTCCTTCGGGAAAGAATCTTCTCGCTTTCGGATGGCGGTGAGCCGCGCCGATTGCCGCCGGCATTGCGCGTCACACCAATTGCCGCCGCAGCTTGCGCCCCAATAGCGGCGCGCTGAGCGTAGCCTTCCCACCCGAGACGATCGATATCCGACCGGCGGACGCCGTGCGCGGATCGATCGGGCAAACATTGCCCATTGCCGCCATGGCGTGATCGTCGCAGGCATGAGCCGTGCTTCCGGCGCCGATCGCCTCCATCGTCATCAAGGAGAATTCCATGAGCCACAATCCTGTGCTCTCGACTTCATCGTCGGCATCAGCATTTGTCTATTCTGCCGTCATTGCCGATCTCGAACCCGATTTCGCGCGCATGGTCGACAGGGCAATGGCTGCGGTGCTTTCCGGCGACACCAAGCCGGACACTGTCTTCGGCAACTGTGCAGGCCTGAGTGGAGGGGGAACATGTCGGTCCGGCGGTTGTCCGTCTCGGCGAAGCCCGTGTCCGGCGGACGCCTGAGAGCGATGCGCGGGTAAAAGTCGGCTTCGCCCGGACGCGCGCCAGCCCCTGATTGGTAGGGCGGACCGACAGCCCGATCCGCGCCCACCATCACCCCAGACAACCACACGATCAAAAAGCCCGCCTCGCCGGCGGCTCGGAGAATTTTGTCATGAGCACACGCACATCCATCAGCAAGCGAAGCCTCACCAAAACAGCCGCCAGCGCCGGGCAAGGCTTGCGGTCCGCGACTGACGCCCAGGGGAAAACCTCCTTTGCCGGAGCTGGCCGCAAGATCGGCTCCGAGTCCCGCGTGCATGCCGATCAGGGTCGGCCTTCCCGACCGCTCGCCAGCAAGAGTGCAATCTCTCGGCATACGCCGGACCCGATGACATCGAGCACGAGCGTGTCCACGACAGCGCGGCCGGAGTGTGTCCCGCCCATGATTGCCAAGGCCGATGCGGTCGACGGCGCGGGCCTCGGTCTCGCAGCGCTCGACTGGCAGTCACCTCCGGTCCTAGCTCCAACAGCGAGGGCATCGAACGCGCTCCTCGGCATTCTCGGTCACAGCGAGCAATGCATTGGCCTTGCAATGAGCGGTCAGATCGCGGTCTGCGACTGCCGGACAAAGCCGATGGAAGATCCAGCTGTCGCTGTCGCACTGGCGATGCACTATGCGCGCACCGCGATCGATCGGGGGATTCCAATCCCGGAGGTCGTTCTGGAGCTTCTTGCTCTGCGCGTGCGGGAAGGCGACCTGGCTTGTCGGGCCGTCGGCGAGTGGCTCGACGAGCGTGGTTTGCTCGATATCAGATTCCCACCCAGCGTAGGGAGAGATCGGTGATGGCTGCGCGTCTGGGCAAACATTTTCTCTGGCGGCTTCGCCACAACGCCGAAGCCTCCGCGCTCGACCGCGCAGTCGGTGCTGGCATTCTCGTCGATGACATCCGCATCATCGACGGATGCAGGGTCGGCTCTTTACGCCGCATCTCACCATGCTGGAAAAATCCGAGGCCGAACTCGCGCGCTTGCTCTTTCGCCTGGGCGGCATTGTCAGAGGTTCCGAGCGGGAGGAGAGCTTCACGGAATGCGAAGACGAGGACGGACTTTCGCAATCGCGCGTGGTTCTGTCCTCGAGCAAACGGGGTAGCGCGGCGCGGCCAGCTTCCTCGAAAAAGAGGGGTGCGGGGGCCTTCCGGACACATCATTTGGATTTGAGGACAAGCCTGCTCCGCCGCATCCGCCAGACAATCGAACCGCCGCGGGCGGCGGAGGTGGCAACACTTCTGATGCTGGCGCAGGCGGTTGCCGACGATCCGGCCGCGCTCGCCGAGGTGCTTCGGATCCTGAAACTGCCAAGGCCGATCATCACCATCGTCGGCAAGGTCAGGGGCTTTGAGGGCTGCTTCCTAGATATGCTTCGCAGCGGCATGATTCTTCCGGGAAAGGTCGCTATCGCGAGCGGCCATGAGATTCATCGCGACGGCAGTCTTCGGTTCAGCCGCGACGAAGACGTCAGATCGCGAGCTGTTGCATTCGCCAGCCGATGGTTCGATCCCGACGACGCTGACAAAACCGACTGGCGCGTCGGTCGGGCGGCGATGGACGCTTTCCCGATCCTGGGCGTCGCCGAAGACGAGAGCCGCCTGCCCGAGAGGCTGAGACGGGCGGCCCAACTCAACCTCGCATGCGGCCCGTTGAATGGGACTATCATTGGAGACACTATGGCTGCCGTGCTCGGTGAGGAGACTAAGGACGGACTCAGCCAGGTCGACTGCTCCCTGCTGACGCTCTCCGATCTCGCCATCGCTATCAGGCCTGGCGTCTCAGTCACATCGGCTTGGGACGTGCTTGCAAATATCGCGGGGGAAAGGCGAAAGTCGGTCGGAGCCGGAGAGGGATCCAACGGCGGTAATGAGTCAACCAGCAGCTCCAGCTCCAAGACCCAAGCCAGCAACGCGACCAAGACAGGCCGCGGCAAGGAGCAGAGTTCTGGCAGCGAGATCATCCAGCCTGCGAAACTGACCGGCGGCGAGCAGGATCGTTTCATCCCGCGCGTCGAGACGCTGACAGGGTACGGCGAAGCCCGGGACTGGTCGCTGTCGTTGCAGGCTGACCTGGCATTGTGGCGCGAGGGCAGGCTCGCATGGGAGGTGATGACCACAAAACTGCTGTTGGCTGGCCCGCCCGGGACGGGCAAGACGAGCTTCGCCAGGGCCCTTTGCAACACGCTGCAGATCCCGCTGATCGTCACTTCCGTTGCGACCTGGCTGGAACCCGGCTATCTCGGCGACGTGCTCCGGCGCATGAAGGCGGCATTCACGGAAGCCGAAGCCAACAAGCCTGCGATCCTTTTTGTCGACGAGATCGACGGCATCGGCAAGCGGGGAAACGCGTCCCGCTCCTATGACGAGTACTGGACCTCTTTCATCAACCAGGCGCTGACGCTGCTCGACGGCGCGTCGAAATCTTCCGGCGTGATCATCGTCGGGGCGACCAACAATCCCGACGCCATCGACCCGGCGCTGCTGCGCTCGGGCAGGCTGGAAAAACACATCGTCATTCCGCGGCCCAACACCGATGCGTTGATCGGTATTCTGCGCCATCATTTGCGAGCTGATCTCGATGCGGTAATTGCGAGTGCGCCGACACAGGCCCCCGCCCGGGCGGCAACCGCGGCGTCTGTCTCTGAGCCTGGGGTTGACCGTGCCCAGGCTTCGATTGCCAGCGACGGCAGGACGACAGGGCCGAAGAGGGACACCGTCATGACTGATCCAGTCGACGACGAAGCGCCTGCCACGTCGCCTCAGGTCACGGCGAAACAGGCGCGGGCGAACAGGCAGGGCAGGAGAGGCGCATGAGCAGTCCCGTGCAGAACACATCATCCCCTTACGCACCAGCTCACGACGTGTTGCGCCGCCTTGCGATGAAGGCGAATGGACTAACCGGCGCCGATATCGAGCGGCTCGTGTGCGAGGCCCGGCAGAAGGCAAGGCGAGAACAGAGACCGTTGGAGTGGCGCGATCTCGAGGCCATTCTCACAGTTGCCAAGCCCGCAAAGCCTGAGAGCTTGCGGTGGCGCGTGGCGCTGCACGAATCCGGCCATGCCGTCGCCCGTCTGGTGCTGAAGCTCGGCAGGGTGACCATGATCACCATCGACGGATGGGACGGCGGCGGCATGGTCGAGACCGACCAGCCAGCAGTCGATGAGGAGACGGAGGAACGCGCCGAGGCTCTGCTGCAGATCAGGCTCGCAGGCCGCGCGGCGGAGAAAGAGCTGCTGGGCTCGGTCACGGCCGGATCAGGTGGGACTTCGTCCAGCGATCTTGCAGGCGCCACAGAGTTGGCCCTTGCGATGGAGACGTCGCTGGGCTTTGCCCGGAATGCGCCGCTGCTCTATCGCGCGACCGACGACAGGGCTTCGCTGCTGATCTACAATCCCGACATTGCCAACCGCGTCAACGCTAGGCTGGAAGCGGCCTACGCCAAGGCGTGCGAACTGATCCGGCGGAATCGGATGGCGATCGAGACGCTTGCCCGCGCGCTCATGGACCACGACACGCTGGAGGGCGGGGAACTGGGCAGCATCTTTCAGCAACTCGAAGAAATGCTGGCTGTTCTCCCGAATCCATAAAGCCCGCGGCGAACGGTGGCATTCGGAGCGGCAGCGCTGAACCCGCCGATGCAGGGGGTGCGAAGAATGGCGGCGAGGCCATGTCGAAGGCAGCGTAGGTCGATTGCACGTGCAGCCAACTCGATCCGATGGGCCAGCAACCCAGGTCAAATCAGGAAAACTTATGCTAATCCGATTCAGCGTCCCCGCACCGCGATTCAGAGTTCTGTGTTGGCGATTCACACGTGTCAGGAAACGATTCCGGACTCCTGACCAGCGTTACAGCCGCAAACGCCGTGCGCGTTCGGGCAGCTCGTAAGCCTGCCTGCACGTCATGACGCGTTGCAGGCAACGCATCTCGCATCGAGAAAATTTACGCTAATCCGATTCACGCGGAGGGAATTGCGATTCAGTTCCGCGGGCAATCGATTCCAACGTCGGAATCGCCGCCCGCCAAACGGCGTTTGTCGCATGCATGGACCGGCGCCAGACTCTCGAGGTGGAAACCTTGGAGAAAGAAGATGGCACAGTCGCGGCGCGAGAAACTGGACAAGCAGCGGGAACGCCAGCGGCCGTTCGCGTCGCCCGCAAAGCCGAGAGAAAGCCTTCGCGTGACGACATCGCCCGCGCGCTTCTGCATTACGCGATCGTGCAGAACCTGAAGCTTGGACGCGGGCGGGAACTCGATCGGCTGCAGGCCTCCATCGTGGAGGAACTGGCTGCCCAGGGCTTTGACCGAAAAGCTGCAGACGCTGCCTTTGAGGACCTCGTCGACAAATACGGCTCCGGCTGGACCTTCCAGCGCAAGCGTCATCTGCGCGGTGACAGTAAAATCGACGAGGCTGGCGGCTGACCCGTGCCGTTGTCTCCCCAGGTCTTGGCAGCTTTGGCCGATCGACATGCTTTCACATCAAACGCCGTTTTCAACCGCTGTCCCGTGTTCTCCCCATTACTTTACCAAACGCCGTGTGCGACTAAATCGCCCGCAAGACGACTATTTAGGTCGCCGCCCGAACGTGCGCTTGGCTTGGGCGAGCTTATCGAAGTCAAGGCCATAGAAGGCGGAAAAATCCACGCCATCGACGAGATCTGCGCGGGCGATGCCGCGCGCGCGGATCTCGCTGATCGCCCTGAAGCCATAGAGGTCGTGCTCGTCATCAAGCCTATGGCCAGCCTGCAGCTTGCGGTCCCGCGAGTCCACCTTGTTGTCGCGCATCTGGTCGATGTTGCCGCCCCGCAGCGAGTGGAAGACTTCCTTCCGTGTCGTAGTGACGCCGGCCTTCTCGAAAAGGCGGTTCATGTAGGAACTGGCGCTCTTGCTCGGGTCCGCGAGCCGGATGAGTTGCGGGAACAGGAACGAGTCACCCTGGTTTTGAGCCCATTCGATGAAGCCGATCTTGCGGAGAAAATCATGCAGGACGAAGAATGTAGCGCTGGCGTCGGTCTTGATGGGAACGCGCTGCCAATGCCCCTCCCTGTTGAGCTGAATGCCTGATGTCTGGGCAACCCAGACGTCAGGATATTTCTCGCGGATGTCATTGCCCGTGAGGTGGACCAGCAATCCGAGACGGCGCCCGGTCAGGTGGCCGAGCAGCGGCAACATAGTCTCGTCCAGCAAGCCTCTCTCAACGCCCTTGCGGAAAATGCGGCTGATCTGGTCGGAGCTAAGCGGCTCCGCCGACTCGCGCGGGGCCGCGGTATCCGGGTAAAAAAGTATTACGCCCGAAAGCGGGTCCGGGTAGTCCAGCTCGGTGATCTTGGAACGGATGATCGTCTTGACGATGGTGACATAGCCATCCTCCAGCGCCGATCGTTTCAGGGGTTTGGCCGTAAGATCGGCATTTGCGGCCAGGATCTCGCGCGCCGTCTTGTCCTTCGGCCTGTCCTTCTCCTTCGCCGGCCAATGCGTCAGGAGATGGACATAGGCCTGAAGGTCGGCCCCCGTATAGGTGTCGACGGGATGGTCGCCGATCAGTTCGATGAAGACGCCCACTCGCATCCGCGCGGTGGCGATGTCCCTGTTCTTCTCGCCCGATCTCACGGCACGGCGTTCGAAATAGTCCTCGGCGACTTCGCTCAGCAGCGGCTTCGTCGATGGCTTGCGCTCGACATAACGGCGGTCAAGCTTGAAGGCCACGGTCTTCCTGACCGAGCTGTTCTCAACCCGCCGCGCTGGCTCCGGATGGACGACGGGAGCTGAGGAGCTTGACTGGGCATGCGCGGCGGGGTCGGTCGTCACGCGAACGGCAGGCAAGGCGTCAAGAGGCCCGGCACCTCTTTGCTTTGCCGTTTGTGGGAAGGTGGAAGCCGAACCCGTCTGGACCTCGCCCGCGATCTTGGCGACCGACTGCGCCCTTAGCATGTCAGCATTCTCGATGATGAGCGCATTGCCCTCGGCGCCCTTCGCCAGTTCCCTGCCGATGCTGACCAATCCCCGGAAGCCAGCGAACACGGCCTCCTGGTGCGGCGGCGTCGGAGGTGCGGGTTGCGAGACCATCGAAAGCATGGCCTTGAGGTAGCCCTTCACCTCTGCCGCGGTCAGTTCGGGGCTGTCATTGGCGAAGTCCGGAGCATCCTCGCCTTCCTTTTCGCCCGCGTTCTTGGTGCCCTCGTTTTCCAATCTGGCCGTCCTGATCTGGTCGAAGCGGTTCCTGGCGAGCGCCGCCAGCAGTTCAGCCTGGACGCGCGCCTGGCGCGCAGTCAGCGCGCCCAGCCCGAGCCGGACGAAGTGCGCGCCCCTTCCACCGAGGTCGCCGGGCAGTCTAATCTGGAATAGATAAACGGAACCTGACCGGACGAGGTAGCGGCCGGGCGAAGCGCTGCCGCTCGATCGCGGCGCATTTCCTTCCAACGATGCATCCAATGATACGTCGCGCGATACATTCAACGATACACGCACCTGACGAACTCCCATTCTCGGGAGCCGCAAGGAGACTTTTCAGAACGGGATCAGGCGCTTGCGAGGCATGTGGGTTCGAGTCCGAGACCCCTGGCGGAGAGGGAGGGATTCGAACCCCCGATGGGCTTGCACCCATGCCGCATTTCGAGTGCGGTGCATTCGACCACTCTGCCACCTCTCCGCGGTCATGGTCCGCCGTTGCCGGCGCGGCGCACTAGATAACGGCTGGACAGGCAGGTTACAAGGGCCAATCTGCCCCGGCGCCGCAGCTTCTGTCCGTGCTTCCTTCGAGGCTCCGGTAGCCGCTGCTCGATATTTGCAAGGACTGGGCTCAACCCGTTTGCAGCTTGCCCGCGGCGCTTGCCTTGACTCAAGCCGAACCTTCGGTTAGGGACAGCGCGCAATCGGCGTGGAGGGATCTTCCGCGCCGCTTGTTTTTTGAACCCGCAGACTGACAAAAAGACGGCCGAACCGCCTGTGGCGGTTCATCAAGGCCGACCGAACAGCGAAAGGCAAAAAATGTTCGCAGTCATCAAAACGGGCGGCAAGCAGTATCGCGTTGCCGCCAACGATCTTCTGAAGATCGAAAAGCTCGAAGCCAATGTCGGCGACATCGTCGAGATCGGTAGCGTGCTCGCGCATGGCGAAGGCGAGAACGTCACGTTCGGCGCGCCGTTCGTCGATGGTGCGATGGTCACCGCCGAAGTCGTCGAGCAAGGCAAGAACCGTACCGTCATCGCCTTCAAGAAGCGCCGTCGGCAGAATTCGCGCCGCAAGATCGGCCATCGCCAGCTTTTGACCACCGTCAGGATTGCCGAGATCCTGCTGGGTGGCGCCAAGCCGGCGAAGAAGGCCGCCGCCAAGACCGAAGCGAAGGCCGAGGTCGCCGCCAAGACCGAGGCGAAGGCTGAAGCCGCGCCGAAGGCCGAAGCGAAGGCAGAGGCTGCGCCGAAGAAGGAAGCCAAAGCCGAGACGACCGAGGACAAGGCTGCCGAAGCCGCCGCGCCGTTGTTCAAGGCGCCGAAGGGCGAGCCGGACGACCTGACCGTGATCAAGGGCATCGGCCCGGTCGCCGCCGGCCAGCTCAACGAACAGGGCATCACCACCTTTGCCCAGATCGCCAAGCTGTCCGACAAGGACGTCGCCAAGATCGACGAGCACATGCCGTTCAGCGCCGACCAGATCAAGGACTGGCGCGAGCAGGCCAAGGAATTGGCGAAGAAGTAGAACGAACCGGCGCAATCGTCGCCGGATCGGACTTGAAACGGAACGCGAACGCGTTCATAAGATCGTTTAGGCGCCTCGCGGCGCATCGGAGTAGTTAGATGGCACACAAGAAAGCTGGCGGATCGTCGCGCAATGGTCGCGACTCCCATTCCAAGCGGCTCGGCGTGAAGAAGTTCGGCGGCGAAGCCGTGATTCCGGGCAACATCATCATTCGTCAGCGTGGCACGACGTGGCATCCCGGCACCAATGTCGGCATTGGCACGGACCACACGCTGTTTGCGCTCGAAGCTGGCGCAGTCACCTTCAACAAAAAAGCCAATGGCCGAACCTACGTATCGGTGAACCCGATGACGAAGGCAGCGGAGTAGCCGGTTCCGCAAGAGAACACCGGCACCCATCTCGGGACCGGTGTCTGGCCAAGCCAGGAAATGGATCAGGGGAGATGGGTTTCCATCTCCCTTTTTTCTTGCCTGGAGGACTGACATGGTTGCCGAAGCGGAAGCGACAGACGACGAAAGTTACGCGATAGATTGCCCGGTCCTGATCACCGAGCGGCTGGTCATGCGGCCCCCGCGTGAGAGCGACATCGAGCAATTGGTGGCGCTCGCGGATAACCGCCATGTCGCGGAAATGCTGGCCCGCATGCCGCATCCCTATGGCGAGGCCGAGGCACGCGCTTTCCTGGCCATGACGGCATCGCGCCGGGCCGGAATCGCCTATGCGTTGACGCTGGCCGGCACCGAGACCTTCGTCGGCTGTGCCGGGCTCAACACTACGGATCGTGGGCTGGAGCTCGGCTACTGGATCGGCGAGCCGTACTGGAAACGCGGCTACGCGACGGAAGCAGCGCACGCACTGGTCGATCTTGCCTTCCAGAGAACCACGATCCAGGTGCTGCACGCCTCGACCCGGGTTATCAATCCGGCCTCGCGCCGGGTCATCCACAAATGCGGCTTCCAGTATGCCGGCCAGGGCATGCTGAACTCGATCGTTGCCGGTCAGGCGCCGGTCGAGCGCTACCGCCTCGATCGCAAGACCTGGACCAGCCTGCGGAACTGGGTGCATTTTTGATGGATGCGGCTCACGTCATCTCGAGCCAGACCGGCAAGTGGTCCGAACCGGCCGCTTGCCGGTCGACCCACAGGCGCCTCAGCGATTTGGCAAGCGAGGCGCTGGTGAAGATGTAGTCGATGCGCTTGTAGCGGCTGGTATCGCCCGGCCGCTTGGGGTCGACCCAGGTGACGAGATCGGCGCCGGCAGCGCCGAGGCGGGTGGCAGCATCGATGGCGAGGTCGGCGGTCACCGGCATGCCGAATTCATGGTCAGCCTGGCCGGCGAGTTCGACATGTTCCGGCGATCCGGCCAGCATGTTGAAGTCGCCCATGACGACGAAGGCTTCGGGACAAGGCAGGTCCGGCAAGCCGATCTCGGCGACGCCGGAGAGCCCGCCTCCCTCGAGCGGGTATTTCAACAGACGCTGGCGCAGAAAGCGGATCTGGCTCAGCCGTTCAACCGGGCTGCGGTGGTCGAGATGGGTGGAATAGAAGCGGATCGGACCAAGCGGCGTTTCGATCAGCGCTTCCAGCGCGCCGCGCTGGAAGTTCATCGCCTCGACACTGCGGCTGCGCGGCAAAAGGAGATTGCGCGACAGATGGATCGGCGTCCTCGACAGCACCATGTTGCCGAGCTGGAAGGTGGTCGTGATGGCGCGGCCGTTCTCCAGGCGCGAGCCGGCGTCGGCCTCGAAATTGCTGCCGTAGACGGCAAAATAGTCGGGCAGCGCCTCGCCGAGGTCGGCCACCATGTCGCGGCCGCCATTCTTCGGGTTGGCGCGGGTGACCTCCTGTAGCGCGATCACGTCGGCGCCGCGCACGGCATCGGCGATACGGCCGATATCATAGCGGGCGTCGAGGCCGACGCCGTAGTGGATATTGTAAGTTACCAGCTTCATTCCGACATCTCGCGCTTGGAAAGCCGAGGATCGATTTTCGGCAAGGGTCAACCAAATGGTACGCGTCCAGAGCTACGCGCGACGTTACAGTAGCAAAAACGGCCCTCGCCCTTCGACCCGCCTTGGTTTAGAGCAATCCCGCAAAGCCAATAGCAGAAACCATACAATCCGATGAAATTTCTCGATCAAGCCAAGGTCTACATCCGCTCCGGCGACGGCGGCGCCGGTTCGGTGTCGTTCCGGCGCGAAAAGTTCATCGAGTTCGGCGGCCCGGACGGCGGCGACGGCGGTCGCGGCGGCGATGTCTGGGTCGAGGCGGTCGATGGGCTGAATACGCTGATCGACTATCGCTACCAGCAGCATTTCAAGGCCAAGACCGGGACGCACGGCATGGGCCGCAACATGACCGGCGCCAAGGGTGCCGACGTGACGCTGAAAGTGCCGGCCGGAACACAGGTCTTTGCCGAAGACAATGAGACGCTGATCTGCGATCTGACGGTCGTCGGCCAGCGCTTTCTGTTGGCCAAGGGCGGCAATGGCGGCTTCGGCAACCAGCATTTCAAGACCTCGACCAACCAGGCGCCGCGCCGCGCCAACCCCGGACTGCCGGGTGAAGAGCTCAACATCTGGCTCAGGCTGAAGCTGATCGCCGATGCCGGCCTTGTCGGGCTGCCCAACGCCGGCAAGTCGACCTTCCTGGCGGCGGTCACCGCGGCCAAGCCGAAGATCGCCGACTATCCCTTCACCACGCTGCATCCGGGCCTTGGCGTGGCCCGCATCGACGGTCGCGAATTCGTCATTGCCGATATCCCCGGCCTGATCGAAGGCGCGCATGAAGGTGTCGGCATCGGCGACCGCTTCCTTGGCCATGTCGAGCGCACGCGTGTTCTTCTGCATCTTGTCTCGGCGCAGGAAGAAAATCCGGCCAATGCCTACAAGACCGTGCGTGCCGAGCTCGAAGCCTACGGCAATGGGCTGACCGACAAGGTCGAAATCGTCGCGCTTGCCCAGGTCGACATACTCGATGCCGACGCACGCAAGAAGAAGGCCGCCTCGCTGAAACGCGCGGCCGGCCGCGCGCCGATGCTGCTTTCGGCAGTCACCGGCGAAGGCGTCGAAGCGGTGTTGCGCGCGCTGATCGCTGTGGTGGCCGATGCACGCGAGGCTGTCGCTGCGCCGGTCGAGACGCGCTGGAACACATAGCCATGGCCGCGCAATCGCTGAAAAATTATCGGCGCATTGCCGTCAAGATCGGCTCGGCGCTGCTTGTCGACCGCACGACGGGCCTGAAGCGCGACTGGCTGGCCTCGCTTGCGGACGACATCGCCGTGCTGGCCAATGGCGGCGCCGAAATTCTCGTCGTGTCTTCGGGCGCGATTGCACTTGGCCGCACCATTCTCGGCCTCGGCAAGCGGGCGCTGAAGCTCGAGGAGAGTCAGGCGGCGGCCGCCGTCGGGCAAATCGCGCTGGCCGGCGCCTGGTCGGATGCGCTCGGCAAGAATGGCTTGAAATCGGGCCAGATCCTGCTGACGCTCGGCGACACCGAAGAGCGCCGCCGCTATCTCAACGCGCGGGCGACGATTTCGACACTGCTCAAGATGAAGGCGGTGCCGGTCATCAACGAGAACGATACGGTGGCCACCTCCGAAATCCGCTATGGCGACAACGACCGGCTGGCGGCGCGCGTCGCCACCATGATGGGCGCCGACCTTTTGGTGCTGCTCTCCGACGTTGACGGGCTCTACACGGCACCGCCGGCGCGTGACCCGCAAGCTCGATTCATTCAGGTCGTCGACCGCATCACCCCCGACATCGAGGCGATGGCGGGTGCCGCTGCTTCGGAATTGTCGCGCGGCGGCATGCGCACCAAGCTCGACGCCGGCAAGATCGCGACCGCCGCCGGCACCGCCATGATCATCACATCGGGCACGCGGCTGTCGCCGCTGCTGGCAATCGAGCGCGGCGAGCGTGCCACCTTCTTCCGGCCGAGCGCCAATCCGGTCAAGGGCTACAAGACCTGGATCGCCGGGCAGCTCGAACCGGCCGGCCGGCTGACCGTCGATGCCGGCGCCATCGGCGCGCTGCTCTCCGGCAAGTCGCTGCTGCCGGCCGGGGTCAAACTGGTCAGCGGCAATTTTGCGCGTGGCGACACGGTGGCGATCCTGTCGCCCGAGGGCCGCGAGATCGCGCGCGGGCTGGTTGCCTATGATGCCGCCGATGCCGTAAGGATCGCTGGCCTGAAGACGGCCGAGATCGAAACCGTGCTCGGCTACGAGGCGCGTTCGGCGATGATCCACCGCGACGATCTTGTGGTGAGCCATGCCGGTGGCGAGCAAGTAGTCGGTGACCAGGTTACATAGCGGAGGATGAGCCATGCTGACGCTGCATGAAAAATCCCGGGATGATACCGTGGCGCTGATGGCCGATATCGGCCGCCGCGCGCGTGCCGCGGCCCGCCCGCTGGCCATAGCTGCGGCCGAGCGCAAGCACGCGGCGCTGATCGGCATGGCTCAGGCGATCCTTCGGCATGAGCAGGACATCCTCGACGCCAATGCCATCGACATCAGAAATGGCAGGGAGGCTGGCCTATCGGCAGCGTCGATGGATCGGCTGAAGCTCGATCCCGCCCGCATCCGCGCCATGGCAGACGGTATCAGCGAGATCGCCGGGTTACGCGATCCGGTCGGCGATGTCATTGCCGCATGGGACCGGCCGAACGGGTTGCATATCGAACGGGTGCGCACGCCGCTCGGCGTCGTCGGCGTCATCTATGAGAGCCGGCCTAACGTGACCGCCGATGCCGGCGCGCTCTGCCTCAAGGCGGGCAATCCGGTGATCCTGCGCGGCGGCTCGGATTCGGCGAATTCTTCCGCCGCTATCCATGCCTGCCTGGTCGAGGGGCTGAAGGCAGCCGGGCTGCCGGAGGATGCCATACAATTGGTGCCGACCACCGATCGCGCCGCCGTCGGCGAAATGCTGAAAGGACTTTCCGGCAATCTCGAGGTCATCATTCCGCGCGGCGGCCGCAGCCTGGTCGAGCGTGTGCAGAACGAGGCACGGGTGCCGGTCTTCGCGCATCTCGAGGGCATCTGCCATCTCTATATCGACCGATCGGCCGATCTCGACATGGCGGTCAAGATCGCGGTCAATGCCAAGATGCGGCGCACCGGGGTGTGCGGTGCTGCCGAGACGCTGCTGGTCGACCGTGCCGCCGCCGGCACGCACCTGGTGCCGATCCTCGAGGCCCTGCGGGCGGCGGGCTGCGAGATCCATGCCGATGCCGAGGCGCTGAGGCTTTATGCCGATGCCCAGCCCGCGACCGATGCAGACTGGGTGACCGAGTATCTCGATGCCATCATTGCGGTGAAGCTGGTCGACGGCATTGGCGGCGCCATCGAGCATATCGAGACGTTTTCCTCGCATCACACCGAGGCGATCATCGCCGAGGACGCCTCAGCGGTTGACCGGTTCTTCAACGAGGTCGATTCGGCGATTCTTCTGCACAACGCCTCGACCCAGTTTGCCGATGGCGGCGAGTTCGGCATGGGCGCCGAGATCGGCATCGCCACCGGCAAGATGCATGCACGCGGGCCGGTCGGCGTCGAGCAACTGACCTCGTTCAAATATCGCGTGCGCGGGTCGGGACAGGTGAGGCCTTGAATCCGTCCACAGTCCGAGCCTGAGAGGCGTGCGCCCAGCCACCCCCCTCTGTCCTGCCGGACATCTCCCCCTCAAGGGGGGAGATCGGATGTCGCATAGACTTCCGCCAATCTTCGATGTCGCACTAAGGGCGCCAGGGATGAAGCTGACAATCTCCCCCCTTGAGGGGGAGATGCCCGGCGCGGCAGAGGGGGGTGCCTGACGCATGCTTGCCTTGTCCGAACATGCCATATCCTCCCGCTATCTCAAGATGCCGCATGCCGGGAAAGGCGTGGCGGTCGGGCTGTTCGGCGGTTCGTTCAACCCGCCGCATGCCGGCCATGCGCTGGTCGCCGAGATCGCACTCAGACGCCTTGCGCTCGATCAGCTGTGGTGGATGGTGACGCCCGGCAATCCGCTCAAGAATGCCGGAGACCTGGCGCCGCTGGCCGAGCGGCTGCAGCTATCCGAAAAGATCGCGAAGAATCCGAAGATCAAGGTCACCGCATTCGAGGCGGCCCACCGCGTCCGCTTCACCGCCGACACGCTGGCGCTGGTCAAGGCGCGTAACCCGGGCGTCGATTTTGTCTGGATCATGGGCGCCGACTCGCTTCGCGACTTCCACCGCTGGCAGCGCTGGCGCCGCATCGTGATGACGTTTCCGATCGCGGTGGTCGACCGGCCGGGTGCGACGCTGTCGTTCCTGTCGTCGGTGGTCGCCAAGACCTTCGACTATGCCCGCGTCGACGAGGGCGATGCGCCGCGGCTCGCCCGCATGGACGCGCCGGCCTGGACTTTCATCCACGGCCCGCGTTCGTCGCTGTCGTCGAGCGCGATCCGCAAGGTGGCAAAGGGATAGGAGTCTCCTTCTCCCCTTGTGGGAGAAGGTGGCCGAGCGAAGCTCGGTCGGATGAGGGGTGCTGGAATGATCGCTATCTTGAAGAACTAAGCACTTAAAATCCCTCGGTCTTTTTACGCTGCATTTCTTCCAGCACCCCTCATCCGTCTCGGCGCTGCGCGCCGATCCACCTTCTCCCACAAGGGGAGAAGGCAAGTCCGGTGATGTCGCTTTTGCCGCTGCCTTGATCTGCTTGATGGGCGATCCTCGGTCATGACGATTCTCGAGCGCGACCAGGACAAGAACGGTCTAGGGCAGCCGGCGCCGTCGATCGCCATTGCCAGCATCCTTTTGTCGATGGCGCTGATCGCCGTCGGCAATGGGCTGATGTTCGCCTATATTCCAGTCCGGCTCGGCGCCGAGGGCTTCGATCCGACATGGGCGGGGCTGATCGTCACCGGCCTTTCGGCTGGCGGCCTCGCCGGCTGCATCCTGACCGGGCCGCTGGTGCGGCGTGTCGGCCATGCCCGCGTGTTCATGGTGCTGTCGGCGCTGATCGTGCTGTCCAACGCCGCGGTCGGCGCCGGGCCGCACCCATTGCCATGGATCGCTGCACGGGCGCTCTACGGCTTTGCCATATGCGGCCTGTTCATTGTCGCGCAGAGCTGGCTGAACGATGTCGTCGCCAACGCCATCCGCGGCCGGGTCATGGCTATCTTCTACGTTGCCTATGTCGCCGGACTCGGCGTCGGCTACTCGACGCTGGCGTTGATCGATATCCGCGCGGCCGACGCGCCGCTGATCGGCATTGCCTTCACCGCGCTGTCGATCCTTCCCGTCGGGCTGACGCGGCTCGCGCAGCCACCGGCGCCGCAAGCGGCGTCCGTGGCGCTTGGCCGCGCCTGGCGGATCTCCCCGGTCGGAGTTGCCGGCATGCTTGCCGTCGGCGGCCTGTCGATGACGATCTCGGGTTTTGCGCCGATCCATGCCACGGCCAAGGGCTACAGCCAGGCCGACGTCGCCTTGCTGCTTTCGGCAATGCCGGTCGGCACGCTGATCCTGCAGATTCCGCTCGGCTGGATTTCCGACCGCACCGACCGGCGCTTTGTGCTGATCGCTGCGTCGGCGCTTGCCGCCGCGGCGGGCCTGTTTGCCCTCGGTTTCGACGGCGGCGCGCTGGCGGCGCTGCTTGTCATCTATGTGGTCTGGGACGGCGCCTCGGAATCGATCTACTCGCTGGCCAGCGCCCATGCCGGCGACCGCGCCGGCAAGGACGACATGGTGGCGCTGTCGAGCTCGCTTTTGTTTGCCTGGTCGCTGTCCGGCTTCGTCGTACCCGGCATTGTGACCGGACTTTCCGCCGTCTACGGCACGCAGGCCTTCATCTATGTGGCAATCGTCATTGCCACCGCCTACTGCCTGTTCGTTCTCTGGCGCGTCGTCATGGTGCGGCCGGTGCCCGCCACCGAGACCGGCAGTTTCGCGCCGATGACGGCGCAGGCGCCGTTGCCTGTCGATCTCGCCTTCGCGCCCGAAGATCAGCGCGGGCGCAGAGAGCTTTGAGGGCCATCTGCCGGCCGGCTTAAAATGCTCTATTGCCGCGTGGCAGAGGCATCCGGCTGCGGCGCTTTCGGCGCCGGCGCCGGGATTGAAAGGCCTTCGGCATCGAACGCCTGCTTGACCCGCTTGGTGAGGTCGATCTGCGCGGCGAAGAAATCGGCAGCCGCCGTCCAGTAGCGCAAGGTGATGGCGACGGTGCTGTCGCCGACAGTCGCGACAAAGGCGATCGGCGCCGGCTGCCGCCTGACGCGCCGGTCGGCGGCGGCGACACCGAGCATGGTCTTCTGCGCAAAATCGATGTCGTTCCAGGAGCCGATGCTGAGCGTGATGTCGCCGCGGCGCACACCGTTGCGGGTGAAGTTGCGGACCGGCTGGTTCCACAGGGTCGAGTTGGGTGCAAGCACGTAGACGCCTTCGACCGTCCTCAGCGTTGTGGCAAACAGCCCGATCTCCTCGACGGTGCCGGATATCGCGCCGACTTCGACATATTCGCCAATGCGGAACGGCCGCAGCGCCAGGAGCATGATGCCGGCGGCAATATTCTGCAGCGTGCCTTGCAGCGCCAGGCCGATGGCCAGGCCGGCGGCACCGATAGCGGCAATGATCGAAGCCGTCTGCACGCCGAACTGGCCGAGAACCATGATCACGACCAGTCCCAGGATGGCGTAGCGGACGACCTGCGAGAAGAAATGGCGGAGCGTTTCGTCGAAGCCGCTGATATGGCCGAGGCCGGCATAGATCGAACGCTCGGCGAGGCCGGCGACGATGTAGCCGATGACCAGCAGGATGACGGCGCCGACCGCCGAAAGCGAGTAGGAGACGATCAGCGTGCTGAGTTGCGCCAGGCCGGATTGCACGGTGAGGAGGGCGTTCTGGGGATCGATCGGCATGTCGAGATTCCGGTTCGTGGATGAGCCGATAACCGCTGCGGGACGAGGCGGTTCCGAATTTCTGGCCCGGAAAAGCCGCAAATTCGGCCGTTACCGGGCGTCTGCTTGTGAGCGGTGTCTTGAAACTGCAACCTAACTCTGCCTATCTAAGCAGTGTCACCTGATTTCAGAGGTGATTTGGTTGTTCTTGCTGCGAAAGGAAATACACTGAGAACAGCACTGCGGAAGAAGGCCGACATCGTGCCTTCGCCGGCCGGGATCAGCGTAAACGACGCCGTGTCCCGCGCCATCAAGACAGTCCTTGCCAGTCTGGAAGACTCCAAGGCCGAAAACATCGTCTCAATCGACATTCAGGGGAAATCGAGCCTCGGCGACTACATGGTCGTCGCATCGGGCCGATCGCACCGTCATGTCTCGGCTGTTGCCGATCATCTCCTCAAGGCGCTGAAGGATGCCGGGCTCGGCACGGCGCGCGTCGAGGGGTTGGCTGGCGCCGACTGGGTCCTGATCGATTCGGGCGACATCATCGTCCATGTCTTCCGCCCCGAGGTCCGCGACTTCTACAATCTCGAAAAGATGTGGCAGGCGCCTGATCTCGAGGAGGAGACCCTCCACTGAGCCGTACTCGTCTTGATGCATGTCGTTGTCCGACATGCATCAGCGGCTCTTCGAGGCAGGGATGAAGATTACGGTTCATGCCGTGGGCCGAATGAAAGCCGGCCCCGAGAAGCAGTTGGCCGACCGCTATTTCGAGCGTTTTGCCAGGAGCGGTCCTGCCGTAGGCCTCGAATTCGCCGGGATCGTCGAGATTGCCGAAGGTCGCGCGCAGACGGCCAATGAGCGCCGGCGCGAGGAAGGCCAGAAGCTGCAGACGCACTTGCAACCGGGCACGGCGCTGATGCTGCTGGATGAGCGCGGCAAGAACCTTTCCTCCGAGGATTTCGCCGGCCGCGTAGGTTCGCTGCGCGATGGCGGGCGCAAGGCGCTGGTGATCGCCATTGGCGGCGCCGACGGCCATGACCAGTCACTGCGCGACCTGGCTGATCTGACGGTGTCGCTCGGCGCGCTGACCTGGCCGCATCAGCTGGTCCGCGTGATGCTGGGCGAGCAGCTTTACCGGGCGGCCACGATCCTTTCCGGTCACCCCTACCATCGTTCATGAAGTCGGCTCCGTCGGCGAATTGATGCCAGCCGCCCGGATTTTTGCCCCAATGCTCATCGACAGTTTGGGCTCATGGGGTTTGTCGATGACGGCCGGGGCTCGAACATGGTTGATGGTTCGTTAACGAAGCCGCGCATAGAGTTAGGCTTCAATGTCTGAAGACTGGAAATCACGAACGAGCTCCTGGCGCGTGCGCTGCGGCATCGCCGTGGCGACGATCGCGCTTTCGCTCGGCGTCGCGCGGGCCGAGAACACGCTCGACCTGGCGCCCGACCCGGACCAGAGCCGCGCCGAATACGAAAAAGTATCGAAAGAGATCACGCTGTCGTCCGAGCGGCTGGCCAAGCTCGCCGCCGACATAGCGGCTGTCAAGAAGGACCACGCCTCGATCACCGCGGCGCTGATCCAGTCGGCGATGACCGAGCAGAAGCTCGGCCAGGACATCGAGGACATTGGCGGCAAGCTGGAAGGGCTGAAGGCGCAGGAGCAGAAGATCCGCGCCTCACTGGCCACCAGACGCGACGTTCTGGCCGAAGTGCTCGGCGCGCTGCAGCGCATGGGGCTCAATCCGCCGCCGGCGATCCTGGTCAAGCCGGAGGACGCATTGTCGTCGGTGCGCAGCGCCATCCTGCTCGGTGCCGTGGTGCCGGAACTGCGCCAGCAGACCGACATGTTGCTGGCCGACCTCAAGGAGCAGTCGCGGGTGACGGCCTCGATCGAGGCCGAGCGGGCGCGGCTGACGGCAGCTGTCGGCGAGCAGGCGGCGGAAAAAAAGCGGCTCGGCATGCTGCTCGAAGCCAAGCAGAAGCTCGCCGCCGATACGCAAACCGCGCTGGCCGCCGAAAAGCAGCGGTCCGCGACGCTGGCGGCCAAGGCCGGCAGCCTGAAAGAGCTGATCGCCTCGCTCGAGGCCGACAGAGCCCGCAAGGCGGCGGATGCGGCCAAGGCAGCCGAGCAAAAGACGGCCGACGCCGACAAGGGCCCGGCATCGGCTGCGGCGCCGACGGAATTGGCCTCGCTGCCGGTGCCGGAGAGCAACAGGCTCACCGCCGCCGCGCCGTTTTCCGCGCTTCAAGGGCAGATCGCGCTGCCGGTCACCGGCAGGATCAAGCGGCGCTTCGGCGCCAACGACGGTAACGGCGCGGTGATGCTCGGTGACATGGTTGCGACACAATCGGGAGCCATCGTCACAGCGCCGGCGGATGGAAATGTGCTTTATGCGGGGCCTTTCCGCTCTTACGGTCAACTCTTGATCCTGAATGCGGGTGACGGCTATCATGTCGTCCTGGCGGGGATGAGCAGAATCAGCGTCGCGTCTGGCCAGTCGGTGCTCGCAGGTGAGCCGGTCGGCGCGATGGGAGAGGCCCGGGTGGCGAGCACCTCGGCATCGAAGAATGGAAATGCCACGCCGGAGCTCTATGTCGAGTTCCGCAAGGATGGAAAACCCGTCGATCCGGCCCCATGGTGGGCGGACCGTTTTTCTGGAAGGACGTGAATGATGCGGAAACTGTCGCTTCTGTTTGCCGGTGCGCTGATGGGTGCATCGGCGATGAGCCTGGTCTATGGCGCGCCCGGCTCGACAGCGAAGGCTGCGGGCTCCGAGACCTATAAGCAACTGGCGATCTTCGGCGATATCTTCGAACGGGTAAGGGCGAATTATGTGACGCCGCCCGACGACAAGTCGCTGGTTGAAAATGCCATCAACGGCATGCTGTCGTCGCTCGACCCACACTCCTCCTACATGAATGCCGAAGAAGCGCAGGACATGCGCGTGCAGACCAAGGGCGAATTCGGCGGCCTCGGCATCGAGGTCACCATGGAGAACGACCTGGTCAAGGTGATCACGCCGATCGACGATACGCCGGCCGCCAAGGCAGGCGTGCTCGCCGGCGACTATATCGCCAAGATCGACGGCGAGGAGGTCCGCGGCCTGACCCTCAACGACGCCGTCGAGAAGATGCGCGGGCTGGTCAATACGCCGATCAAGCTCACCATCCTGCGCCAGGGCGCCGACAAGCCGATCGAACTGACCGTCGTGCGCGATATCATCAAGGTCAAGGCGGTCAAGTTCCGGGTCGAAAACGACATCGGCTACATGAAGATTACCTCCTTTACCGAAAAAACCTATGACGACCTCGAGAATGCCATCGACACCATCAAGAAGCAGGTGCCGAACGACAAGCTCAAGGGCTACGTGCTCGACCTGCGCCTCAATCCGGGCGGTTTGCTCGACCAGGCGGTGAGCGTGTCGGATGCCTTCCTCGACCGTGGCGAGATCGTCTCGACGCGCGGCCGCGACCCGAAGGACGTCACCCGCTTCGACGCGCGGGCCGGCGACGACATCGGCGGCAAGCCGCTGATCGTGCTCGTCAATGGCGGCTCGGCCAGTGCCTCGGAAATCGTCGCCGGCGCGCTGCAGGATCTGCGCCGCGCCACGGTGGTCGGCACGCAATCCTTCGGCAAGGGTTCGGTGCAGACCATCATCCCGCTTGGCGAGAACGGGGCGCTGCGGCTGACGACGGCGCTCTATTACACGCCGTCCGGCAAGTCGATCCAGGGCAAGGGCATCACGCCCGACATCAAGGTCGACCAGCCGCTGCCGGCGGAACTGCAGGGCAGGGACCTGACGCGCGGCGAATCGGACCTCAAGGGCCATATCAAGGGCGCCGACGAAAGCACGACCGGTTCGGGTTCGGCAGCCTATGTGCCGCCGGAACCGAAGGACGATTTGCAGCTCATCTATGCCGAGCAACTGCTGCGCGGCCAGAAGACGGATCCGGCGTTCCCGCCGAATCCGCAAAAGGCCGTGTTGAACCAGTAAGGGCGGGCAAGCCGGGCCAAACAGGTCTGGCTGCCTGAGCGAAGCGATGCGATGCTGCCGGGGCCGCGAGGCTCCGGCAGTTTGATTCGGGGGCCGCGGCCGGCATGCTGCGCGTCCAGTGAAGCAAGGGGACGCGCCGACATTTTGGATTTTGCGCCTCCGGAGAAGGTTTACTTCGGGGATGCACGCCGGGGGGTGCGGGCTTGGCTGATATCGGCAAGGACATAGAACGACCTCTTGGACAGGCGATTCGGCTGCCGCGCTCAGGCAGCGGGATCAGCGCCGGTGCGGTCGCGGCCGCGCTTGTCGTGCTGTCCGTGGTCGGCGTCTCCAGCGCCATCGCCTTGCGAGACAAGCCGTTCCGGAAGCTGCAAGAAGTAGCCGTTTCGACGCCGAAGACGCCGGCGGCGGATACCGCCGCCGCGCCCGTCAAGGCGACGCCCGAAATGGCTGCGCCAAGCAACGCAAGCGGGGCCAACATAAGCGGGCCGAAGACGGGCGGTCCGCAGATCATCCATGTCCAGACCGAGGGGGGCGACGCTCCACCCGAGGCGGCCATAGTCATTCGCGACCCTTCGACGATCGGCCAGAACCTCAGGATCGCGCATATTCCCGACAAGGCGCTGGTCGAGGCCAGCGAAACCGGTCCGTTGCCGATCCGCGCCGCCGACGGCAGGCGCCCGTTCGATGTCTATGCGCGGCCGTGGTCCGGGGCTCGCGGTGCACGCGTCGCGCTCGTCATCGGCGGGCTTGCCGTGTCGCAGACCGGCACGCAGGCAGCCATCGCCAAGCTGCCGGCGGAAGTGACGCTGGCCTTCGCGCCGCAAGGCAACAGCATCGGCCGCTGGATGCAGGTGGCGCGGCAGAGTGGCCATGAGGTCATCATGCAGGTACCGCTTGAGCCGTTCGACTATCCGAACGTCAATCCCGGCCGTAACACGCTGACCGTGGCTGCAACGCCGGACGAGAATTTGAAGAATTTACGCTGGGCGCTGTCGCGAACGACCAACTACACCGGCGTCATGAACTATATGGGCGCCCGCTTTTCGGCCGACGCGACGGCGATGGGGCCGTTGATGGCCGAGCTTGGCAAGCGTGGTCTGGCCTATGTCGACGACGGTTCGTCGGCGCGCAGCCTGGCGCCCGAACTGGCGCTGAAGGACGGCGTGCCGTTCGTCGGCGGCGATACGGCGATCGACGCGGTGCAGGACCGCGGCGCCATATTGAAGAAACTGGATGGGCTGGAAGCGACGGCACGGGCGAAAGGGTTTGCCGTCGGCATCGGCTCGGCTTTCGACCTGACGGTGGATACCGTGTCTTCCTGGGTGACCGAGGCCAAGAAGCGTGGCATCGAGATCGTGCCGGTTTCGGCGGTGGCAATAGATCCGGAAAAAGGCTGAGATGGCAAAGAACAAGCTCGTTGAGCCCGAGACGCTGCCCTACCGGCCCTGCGTAGGGGTGATGGTCCTCAATGAGGCCGGCCTGGTCTGGGTCGGCCGTCGCATTGCCGAGCCGGACAGCGAATTCGCTGGAACGACGCAGCTCTGGCAGATGCCGCAGGGCGGCATCGATGATGGCGAGGATCCGCTGCCCGCGGCGGCGCGTGAACTTTACGAAGAGACCGGCATGCGCTCGGTGTCGCTGCTGGCCGAGGCGCCGCACTGGATCAAATACGACCTGCCGGCGCATCTGGTCGGCGTCGCCTTCAAGGGACGATATCGCGGCCAGACGCAGAAATGGTTTGCCTTCCGTTTCCACGGCGACGAAAGCGAGATCGCGATCAATCCGCCGCCAGGTGGCCACAAGGCCGAGTTCGACCGGTGGGCGTGGCGGCCGATGCTGGAATTGCCGGACCTGATCGTGCCGTTCAAGCGCAAGGTCTACGAAGACGTGGTGGCGGCGTTCCGGCACCTGGTGGCGTAGCCGCCGGCCTTCCGTTAAAACAGGTCGGCATGAACGACATCTCAAGCAAATCTCTTCCGCCGACCGTCACCCTGGGCGAACCGATCAGCGAAGCCGCGGCAGGGGCGATCCTGACCATCGATCTCGGCGCCGTCCGTGAGAACTACCGGCGGCTGAAGGCGCGGCTGGGCGGCGTCGGCTGTGCTGGAGTGGTCAAGGCCGACGGCTATGGGATTGGCGCGGCGCCGGTGGCGGCGGCGCTGATGGGTGAGGGCTGTAATACTTTCTTTGTTGCGCATTTGGCCGGCGGCATCTTGCTGCGCAAGGCGCTCGGCTCAGACCCGGCCATTTATGTGCTGAACGGCATTCCGCCGGGTGCGGAAACGGAAGCGGTTGCGGCAGGGCTTTGCCCAGTACTCAACAGCGCCAGCCAACTCGCGGCATGGCGCGAGATGGCCGGGCGGGTGGGCCGTAAGTTGCCGGCCGCCCTCCAGGTCGACAGCGGCATGTCGCGGCTCGGCATGATGCCATCCGAGGTGAAGGCAGTCGCGCAGGATCCGCAGGCTTTCGACGGTGTCGAACTGACGTTCGTGATGAGCCATCTCGCCTGCGCCGATGAACCCGAGCAGCCGGCCAACGAGCGGCAGCGGCTGGAATTCGAACGGCTGCGCCGGATGCTGCCGGAAGCGCCGGTTTCCCTTGCCAATTCATCAGGCATTTTTCTCGGGCAGCGCTATCACTACGACCTCGTTCGTCCGGGTGCCGCTCTCTATGGCGTCAATCCGACGCCGGCGAAGGACAATCCGATGCTGCCGGTGGTGCGATTGCAAGCCAAGGTCATCCAGACGCGGATATTGGAGGCCGGCGCCGGTGTCGGCTACGGTCACACTTTCCACGCCAAGGCTCCGCTTGCCGCGGCGACGATTTCGCTCGGCTATGGCGATGGCTGGCATCGACGCGCCGCTTCCTCCGCCTGGCTCGAAAATGTGCGGCTGCCCTTCGTCGGCCGGGTTTCGATGGATTCGATCATCCTCGACATTTCCGCATTGCCGCCCGGCAGGCTGAAGGCCGGCGACCTCGTCGAACTCATCGGACCGTCGTCGCAGACGGTGGACCAGGTAGCCGGCCAAGCCGGCACCATCGGCTATGAGGTCTTGACCAGTCTCGGCCACCGTTTCCACCGGCGCTATGTGAATGGCTAGGACGCAAGGTTGTTGTCCTCACGCATGTCTTTTCCCTAAGCATCGGCACTTGGCTGACGCCACAGAATCCGGCAGACATGAGGCGGCGATGATCCCGGTCTCGAATCCCGACGAGATGCCGCCGCGGAGAACCAAACGATGAAGATCTTCGTGCTGGGCGGCGGCGTGATCGGGGTCACCACCGCCTATTTTCTTGCCGAGGCCGGTCATCAGGTGACGGTGATCGATCGCCAGAAAGGCCCGGCGCTGGAAACCAGCTTTGCCAATGCCGGCGAGATCTCGCCCGGCTATGCCTCGCCCTGGGCCGGGCCCGGCGTTCCGCTGAAGGCCATCAAATGGCTTTTGATGAAGCACGGTCCACTGGTGGTGCGACCGGCCCTCGATCCGCATATGTGGATGTGGCTGGTCAAGATGCTGCGCAATTGCACGGCTGAACGCTACGCGCTGAACAAGGCGCGCATGGTGCCGCTGGCCGAGTACAGCCGCGACACGCTGAAGGCGCTGCGCGAGGCGACCGGCATCGCCTATGACGAGCGCGCCAAGGGCACGCTGCAGCTCTTCCGAACGCAAAAGCAGCTCGACGGCGTCGGCGGCGATGTCGAGGTGCTGAAGGCCTATGGCGTCCCCTACGAGGTCCTCGACCCCGACGGCTGCATTGCGGCCGAGCCTGGGCTGGCCGGCGTGCGCGAGAAATTCGTCGGTGGCCTGCGGTTGCCCGGCGACGAAACCGGCGACTGCAAGATGTTCACCGACAGGCTTGCCGAGCTTTGCGCGGCACGCGGCGTCACCTTCGAATACGACACGGAGATACGGCGCGTCGTCAAGAAGCGCGATCGCATCACCAACATCAGCACCAGCAAGGGCTGGATGGTCGCCGATGTCTATGTGATGGCGATGGGCAGCTATTCGGCACGGTTCATGCGCATGCTGAAGCGGCCCATCCCGGTCTACCCGGTCAAGGGCTATTCGATCACCCTGCCGATCAAGGACGCCGCCGCCGCGCCGGTCTCGACCGTGATGGACGAGAGCTACAAAGTAGCGATCACCCGGCTCGGCGACCGTATCCGGGTCGGCGGCACGGCGGAGATTTCCGGCTTCGACCTGCGGCTGCACGAATCGCGGCGGCGCACGCTCGAACATTCGGTCGGCGACCTGTTTCCGGGCAGCGGCGACATGCGATCGGCGACCTTCTGGTGCGGGCTGCGGCCGATGACACCGGACGGGCCGCCGCTGATCGGCCGCACCGATTTCTCCAATCTCTATCTCAACACCGGCCATGGTACACTCGGCTGGACCATGGCCTGCGGCTCGGCCAAAGTTCTGGCCGACATCATCTCCAGCCGGGTGCCCGACGTCGACGTCGGCGATCTCGGGCCCGGACGGTACGCCAAGTAAGACGCCCACCAGCTAAGACAGCCAGCGGCCGGCAGGGCTCACGCGAACAAACCCCTGTCCCGTTCGACGGCCTTGGTAATGAAGCTCGCGACGACCTGGACGCGGCGCAGCGGCCTGACCGATTCGTGGTAGACCAGCCAGTAGGCCCGGCGGATGGGCGCAACGATATCGAGAGGCACCAGCTCCGGCATCGAGCGGGCAACGAAGGTGTGCAGGATGCCGATGCCGGCGCCGGAGCGCACCGCTTCGGCTTGGCCGAGCGCCGAGGAAATGGCGAAGCTGGTGCGCCAGTCGGGGCTGAATTCGGCCGCGTAGTCGAGCGAGCGACTGACGATCAGGTCCGGCACGTAGCCGATCAGCGTATGCTGGCCTAGCTCGGCGGCGGTTCCGGGCAGGCCATGGGTGTCGGCGTAGGCCCGCGACGCGAACAGGCCGAGCGTGTAGTCGACCAGCTTTCCCGCCACCAGGCGGCCTTCCGTCGGCCGTTCGACGGTGATGGCAATGTCGGCCTCGCGCCGGGACAAAGAGAAGGAGCGTGGCACCGGCACCAGCTGGATGGTGAGCTCACGGTGCAGAGCGGTCAGCGCGCCGAGGCGCCTGGCCAGGAAGGCGACGCCAAAGCCGTCCGGCGCGCCGATGCGCACGGTGCCCGAGACGTCGTCGCCTTCGCCTGAAACGGTCGAGCGCGCGGCGATCATGTCGCCCTCCATGCGTTCGGCAATCTCGAGGAAACGCTCGCCCGCCGGCGTCAGCTCGCTGCCGGTGGTAAGCCGGCGAAACAGTTTTGTCCTGAGCGCATCCTCGAGGGCGGCAATGCGGCGCGAGACGGTCGCGTGATTAAGCTCCAGCCGCCTGGCGGCGCCGAGGATCTGGCCGGCCCGCGCTACGGCAAGGAAGATACGGGCATCATCCCAGTTCATGAGGGTGGTCCTGGCGATAACGATCAAAACCGCGTTCCTTCGCGCCCCCCTCTGTCCTGCCGGACATCTCCCCCTCAAGGGGGGAGATTGGCAGTTTCGCCGCAGGCGTCTTTCTTGCCGCGGTGAAGATTTCCGAAGGCGGGCGTGACAGCCAATCTCCCCCCTTGAGGGGGAGATGTCCGGCAGGACAGAGGGGGGCGGTGAAGGAACTCAATCTCAATCCTTGCTGCTGGGGACCTGCATTCTTCCTATTTGCGAGAATTGATGCTCTGCCGTCAACCGCTATCTATTCTCCGCACAACGGTTGCGTTTTCACTCGCGTTGCCATCGCTCCCGCAAAGGCGGACAATGCCTCATCACGAACCAGGGAGAGAGACCATGATCGAATACGGTCATTTCATCGGCGGCAAGCGCGTCGCCGGAACCAGCGGCCGCAAGCAGGACGTCATGCAGCCGATGGACGGCACGGTGCGCGGCACGGTGGCGCTGGCTTCGCAGGCGGAATTGCGCGCGGCGGTCGAAAACGCCAAGGCCGCACAGCCCGGCTGGGCGGCGACCAATCCGCAGCGACGCGTACGCGTCCTGATGCGGTTCCTCGAGCTGGTCGCCAAGGAGTATGACGCGCTGGCCGAGATATTGGCGCGCGAACACGGCAAGACCATCGCCGACGCCAAGGGCGACATCCAGCGCGGCCTCGAAGTGGTCGAGGTCTGCATCGGTGCGCCGCATATGATGAAGGGCGAGTTCACCGATGGCGCCGGCCCCGGCATCGACGTCTATTCGATGCGCCAGCCGCTCGGCGTGGTCGCCGGCATCACGCCGTTCAATTTTCCGGCGATGATCCCGTTGTGGAAGATCGCGCCGGCCATCGCCTGCGGCAATGCCTACATCCTCAAGCCGTCGGAGCGCGATCCGGGCGTGCCGATGCGCATTGCCGAACTGTTCATCGAGGCCGGTCTGCCGGCGGGCATCCTTAATGTCGTCAACGGCGACAAGGAAGTGGTCGACGCCATCCTCGACGATCCCGACATCAAGGCTATCGGTTTCGTAGGCTCGACACCGATCGCCCAGTACATCTACTCGCGCGGCTGCGCGGCCGGCAAGCGCGTGCAGTGCTTCGGCGGCGCCAAGAACCACATGATCATCATGCCGGATGCCGACATGGACCAGACCGTCGACGCGCTGATCGGCGCCGGCTACGGCTCGGCCGGCGAGCGCTGCATGGCGATCTCGGTCGCCGTCCCGGTCGGCAACGACACCGCCAACCGGCTGATGGAAAGACTGGTGCCGCGCGTCGAGAGCCTGAAGGTCGGTCCGTCGACGGATTCTTCCGCCGATTTCGGCCCGCTGGTGACGGCGCAGGCGCTGGAACGGGTCAAATCCTATGTCGACACCGGCGTCAAGGAAGGCGCCAAGCTGGTCGTCGACGGCCGCGGCTTTTCCATGCAGGGCTACGAGAACGGCTACTATATGGGCGGCTGCCTGTTCGACAATGTGACCGCCGACATGCGCATCTACAAGGAAGAGATCTTCGGGCCGGTGCTCTCGGTCGTTCGCGCACCGACCTACGAGAACGCCATCAAGCTCGCCAACGAGCACGAGATGGGCAATGGCGTCGCCATCTTCACCCGCGACGGCGATGCGGCGCGCGACTTCGCCTCGCGGGTTCAGGTCGGCATGGTCGGCATCAACGTGCCGATCCCGGTGCCGATCGCCTACTACACCTTTGGCGGCTGGAAGGCGTCCTCCTTCGGCGACCTCAACCAGCACGGGCCGGACGCGTTCCGCTTCTACACCAAGACCAAGACGGTAACGTCGCGCTGGCCGTCCGGCGTGAAGGATGGTGCCGAGTTCGTCATCCCGACGATGAATTAGCCGGACGGTTTTCTGTCTGCGCGTCCTCGCCTTCGGCTTGGTGCGCGCGGGCCGGCGTGAAGGATGGCGCCGAATTCGTCATCCCGACGATGAATTAGCCGGACGTCTGCGCGTCCTCGCCTTCGGCTTCAGGCGCGCGGGCCGGCGTGAAGGAGGGCGCCGAATTCGGCATTCCGACGATGAACTGATCCAAATCGCAGAAAGCAAGAAAAGGCCCGGGCTCCAAGCTCGGGCCTTTTTGTCGCGGTCTTCATCGGCATGAACACTAATGTGATGGAACCAAGAAGGCAGCAATCTTCTTAGGTTGCAGTCCTGCCGCGAAGGAGACGCTGGCAGATCAACCAACGGCGCTGGTGACGGCTCCGGGGGATATCGTCCGGCGCAAAGGAGGTGTCAAATGACACGTCTCATGGCGACTGTCGCTTGCGCTGCGATGGCGCTTTCCGCCATCCCGGCAATGGCTGCCGAGCAATGCGCGGCTCGCGCCGATATGGTCAAGGCGCTCGGCGAGAAGTTTCATGAAAACCCAAGCGCGGTCGGCGTCGTCAATCCGAATGTGGTGCTTGAAGTCTTTGTTTCCGACAAGGGCACCTGGACCATCCTCGCCAGCGACACAAAAGGTCAAAGCTGCGTAATTTCAGTCGGCGAAGGCTGGGAAAGCGCGATGACGACAGCGGCGCTGCCAGGCACCTGAACGATTTATCACGGGTCTGCGCGCCTCGGCATGGCCGCACAGCCTGTAGCCCATTCTTTCGGCGACAACCGTAAAACGGATCTGCAGGCGCCCGCTTGGGCGCCTGCTTGCGCTTTTCCATTGCCGATACCATATATCGAGAACATAATGGGAACATCTGGAATCGTTCCCACCAATGGCAGACCGGAACACAGAAAGGAACGACGCGATGATGATGACGTCGGAACCGGCCTGAATCGCTCCGGCAAAATGAGGCCGTCAAACCCCTCCTTTGCCGGAACGTGATGGCAAAGGAGGTGCCCTATGGCACGCAAATCGCTGTTGAGATGGGTGAAAACCCTAGTTCTTGCTGGCGCATTGGCGGTGGGTACGAACACCGCAGGCGCGCAATATCAATACTGCGTTGAACATGGCGAGATCGTCGCCCATTTGAGCGAGAAGTTCCAGGAAAGGCAGTTTGCTTTGGGGCTGATCGGTCATGAGGCGGTCATGGAAGTCTTTGTCGCCGAGACCGGAACCTGGACCATCGTCGTCACCGATATCGCCGGCAGAAGCTGCATCGTCGCGGCCGGCGACAATTGGGAAAACGTGATGGCCCTGCCCGGCCAGGGCGCATGACGAAATGGCAGGCTCAGCGCGTAGCAGCCGCCTCGGCATGGCCGCGCAAAAGCGCCATCAGCCGCTTGGCGTCCTTGGCCGCGGCCTCTTCGTCGCCGGCGAGGATCGAGCGGATCAGCGCGACATGGTGCTCGGCGGATTCGGCCAATCCGGTATCGGCCTTGTAGCGGAACCAGAAGCGGCGGCTGTGGGTTTGCAAGGGCGCCGCCAGGCGCGCGGCGAACGGGTTGTCGGCAGCCAGCGCCAGCGCCTCATCAAGCGCCTTGTCGGCCTGGATGAAATAAAACACATTTTCCGAAATCACCGCTTTCTGCATGGCCAACGCTGCGTCATGAAACAGGTCGGCGGCCTCGCGGGTGACGAAGCGGGCGGCCGAGCGGGCAAGCACCACCTCGATGCCACGGCGGGCGTCGAGGACACGCAGCCAGTCGCCAGGGTGAAGCGGGGCAATGGCAATGCCGGCACGCGGCCGGACCTCGAGCAGCCCCTCCCAGGCCAGCCGCTGGATCGCTTCGCGCACCGGGGTGCGGCCGAGGCCGAGCCTGTCGATCAGCGCCCCCTCGGTGATGAAGCTCGCGGGCGCCAGTTCGAGAGTTACGATCATGTGCTCGAGCCTGCGGTAGGCCTTCGCGGTCGCCGGCTCGGAGCCCGGTCTGTCATATACCAATGCGACATCTCCTGATATATTGTTGATATATCATATCAGATTCAACGTTGACAGCCGGCTACTTAAGAAATATACGACTGATATATCAGATGGAGCGATCGACATGTGGGCCGGAGTCTTCCCCGCCGTTACGACCAAATTCACCGAGGACGACGGCCTCGACCATGCCGAGATGGAGCGCTGCTTTGCGCTGCAGATGGAGGCCGGCTGTGACGGCATCATCGTCTGCGGGTCGCTCGGCGAAGGCCCGATGCTGTCGCACGACGAGAAGATCGCGGTGCTGAAGAACGCGCAGAAGATCGCCGGCAAGAAACCGGTGCTGTTGACGGTCAACGAGGCCGGTACACGCGAGGCGGCGGCGATCGCGCGCCGCGCCGCCAAGGAAGGCGCCAACGGTTTGATGGTGGTGCCGAGCCCGATCTACCATACCAATGCCGAGGAGACGGTCGCGGCACTCAGCGCCGTCGCCGCGGCCGGCGACCTGCCGGTGATGATCTACTCCAACCGGCTTGCCTACCGCGTCGACGTCACCGTCGACCAGATGGAGGAGTTGGCGAAGGACCAACGCTTCGTCGCCATAAAAGAGTCCTCCGACGACATCCGCCGCTCGACCGAGATCATCAACCGCCTCGGCGACCGCTACGACCTGTTCACCGGCGTCGACAATCTCGCCTTCGAGGCGCTGTCGGTCGGCGCCATCGGCTGGGTGGCGGGCCTGGTCACCGCGTTCCCGCGCGAGACCGTCGCCATCTACCAGCTGATGAGACAGGGCCGCCGCGAGGAGGCGTTGAAGATCTACCGCTGGTTCCGGCCGCTGCTCGACCTCGACGTCTCGACCTATCTGGTGCAGAACATCAAGCTCGCCGAAGTGTTGGCGATCAACACCAACGACCGCGTGCGCATGCCGCGCCAGCCATTGTCGGGCGAGCGGCGCAAGGCAGTCGAAAAGATCGTCAGGGATGCGCTGGCGGTGCGGCCAGAGCTGCCGACATTCTGATCCAGTCGCTTTGAAGGCATTTGCAGATGTGCAGCGCGGCGCATGGCAATGAATGATAATGCTACGCTCGATGTCGCCATCATTGGTGGCGGCATCATCGGCATCTGCGCCGCCGCCTTTCTGGCAGAGGCGGGCCAAAATGTCACGATCTTCGATCGGACGGGGATCTGTGAGGAAACCAGCTCCGGCAATGCCGCTGCCTTTGCCTTCTCCGATGTGCTGCCGCTCGCCCACAAGGGCATGATCAAGCAGTTGCCGAAATGGCTCGCCGACCCGCTCGGCCCGCTCAGCATCCCACCCGCGTATCTGCCGAAGCTGCTGCCCTGGCTGGTCCGCTTCTGGCGCGCCGGCCGAAGCGACCGCTATGAAGCCGGCCTTGCCGCGCAGGCCGGGATGATGAAGCTCGCCGAGGCGGAATGGATGGGCTTGCTCGACCGTTCCGGCACACGGCCGATGCTGCATGAGGACGGCTCGCTCGAACTCTACGACAGCGAGGCCGAGTTCAAGGCTTCACTGCCCGGCTGGGCGGCAAGGCAGCGCTTCGGCATCGGCTTCAGCCATGTCGAGGGGAGCGCTCTCACAGCCCTGCAGCCCGGTCTGTCGCCGCGCTTCGTCAAGGGAACGTTCGTGCCGGGGTGGAAAACCGTTGCCGATCCCAAGCTGCTTGGAAAGGCCTTGTGGGCCTATGCCGAGAGGTTGGGCGCCGGGTTCGAAAGGGCCTGGATCGAGCGTGTCAAGGCGGGACAGGACGGCGCGATCTTGACCACGGCCGACGGCACGCGGCGACGGGCGAAGCACGTCGTCATCGCTGCCGGGGCCTGGTCGCATCTGCTGGCGAGACATCTCGGCGACGGAATCCCGCTGGAGACCGAGCGTGGCTACAACACGACGTTGCCGAAGACTGCCTTCGACGTAAAGCGGCAATTGATCTTCTCCGGGCATGGCTTCGTCATCACGCCGCTCGAGACGGGCCTGCGCGTCGGCGGCGCGGTCGAACTCGGCGGCCTTGAGAGGCCGCCCAATTATGCGCGCTCGAAAGCGCTGCTCGAAAAGGCGCAGAAATTCCTGCCGGGACTGGATCCGGCCAATGGACGCGAATGGATGGGGTTCCGGCCGTCGCTGCCGGATTCGCTGCCGGTGATCGGGCGGTCGCAACAAACGCCGTCGGTGGTGTATGGTTTCGGCCACGGTCACCTCGGCCTGACCCAGGCTGCGGCGACCGGGCGCTTGATCCGCGAGCTCGTTCTCGGGCAGAATCCATCGCTCGATCTCGGCCCGTTCAGCCCGCAACGGTTTTGAGTTCGAAGACATTCAGTTGGGAGCCGGCATGGCCAAGAATTCCTTCTTCTGCATAGACGGCCACACCTGCGGCAATCCGGTGCGGCTGGTCGCCGGCGGTGGGCCTTTGCTCAAGGGCTCAACGATGATGGAGCGGCGAGCGCATTTCCTGGCCGAATATGACTGGATCCGCGCCGGGCTGATGTTCGAGCCGCGCGGCCATGACGTGATGTCCGGCTCGATCCTCTATCCGCCGACGCGTGAAGATTGCGACATCGCCATCCTGTTCATCGAAACCTCGGGCTGCTTGCCGATGTGCGGCCACGGCACCATCGGCACGGTAACTTTTGCCGTCGAGCATGGGCTGATCAAGCCGAAGACACCGGGCGTGCTCAGGCTGGATACGCCGGCGGGCGTGGTCGTGGCGGAGTACAGCCAAGTCGGCGACTATGTCGAGGAGGTACGCATCACCAATGTGCCTTCCTTCCTCTATGCCGAGGCACTGACGGTCGAATGCCCCGGGCTCGGCGAGATCAGCGTCGATGTCGCCTATGGCGGCAATTTCTACGCCATCGTCGAACCGCAAAAGACCTATCGCGACATGGCCGACCATTCGGCCGGCGAACTGATCGCCTGGAGCCCGGTGGTGCGGCAGCGGCTCAACGAAAAATATACCTTCGTGCATCCGGAGAATCCCGGCATCAATACGCTGTCGCACATATTGTGGACCGGCGCGCCGACCAATCCGCAAGCCGATGCCCGCAACGCCGTCTTCTACGGCGACAAGGCAATCGACCGGTCGCCCTGCGGCACCGGCACCTCGGCGCGTATGGCGCAGCTTCACGCCAAGGGCAAGCTTGGGGTTGGCGACGACTTCGTCCACGAATCGATCATTGGTTCGCTGTTCAAGGGCAGGGTCGAGGAAGAGGTCATCGTCGCCGGCAAGCCGGCAATCATTCCGTCGATCGGCGGCTGGGCACGAATGACCGGATTGAACACGATCTTCATCGACGACCGCGACCCGTTCGCGCACGGCTTCGTCGTCAAATAGAAAAAACACTGACGCAAGGGAAAGAGAGAGCGCAAGCGGATTGACGTCAACGGCGCAACGATCCCGCTCATCAACTTATTTTGACGGCGATTTCTTCGAAATGGAGCGCATGCTGCGATTGAATCGTCAAAGACATTGCGTTAGGCCAATGGTAGGGTCCGCGATGGTCCAGGGGGCGGACGGGAACAAAACGGGCAATCGAACGGCGTGCGGCGAAAACACGCATAATGATCGAAAAATCACGTTGCAATCCGGGCTCGAAACTTTACGACTAGGGGAAATACGAAAAGGAATGCGTCTGCATGGGCGACATTCCAGGGGAGCCACGACAGCATGCAGTATTTTGTCCAGCAGCTTATCAATGGGCTGACGCTGGGATCGATCTATGGGCTGATCGCGATCGGCTATACGATGGTCTACGGCATCATCGGCATGATCAATTTCGCCCATGGCGACATTTTCATGATCGGCGCTTTCACGGCGCTCATCGTTTTCCTTATCCTCGGTGCGTTGTTCTATTCGCTGCCGATCGTCGTTGCGCTGCTGATCATGATGATCGTCGCGATGCTGCTGACCAGCCTGTATAATTGGACGATCGAGAAGGTGGCCTACCGGCCTTTGCGCGGTTCATTCCGGCTGGCGCCACTGATCACCGCGATTGGCATGTCGATTGCGCTGTCCAATTTCGTCCAGGTGACCCAAGGGCCGCGCAACAAGCCGGTCCCGCCAATGGTGTCCAAGGTCTACAACATCGAAGGCATCAGCGTCTCGCTGAAGCAGATCATCATCGTCCTGGTCACCATAGTCCTGCTGGCGCTGTTCTGGTACCTGGTCAACAAGACCTCGCTCGGCCGGGCGCAGCGCGCCTGCGAGCAGGATCGCAAGATGGCCGCACTGCTCGGCGTCGACGTCGATCGCACCATCTCGATCACCTTCATCATGGGCGCCGCCCTTGCCGCCGTCGCCGGCACGTTGTTCCTGATGTATTACGGCGTTGTGGTGTTTTCCGACGGCTTTACGCCCGGTGTGAAGGCGTTTACTGCCGCGGTGCTCGGCGGCATCGGCTCACTGCCCGGCGCCGTGCTCGGCGGGCTGATGATTGGCTTCATCGAAAGCATGTGGTCGGCTTATTTCTCGATCGACTACAAGGACGTCGCCGCCTTCTCCATCCTGGCGATCGTGCTGATCTTCCTGCCTTCCGGCATTCTCGGCCGGCCAGAAGTCGAAAAGGTCTGAGATCATGGCGGTTACCGTGTCTCCGGAAAGCACCGTCGTCGCCACCCCGGTCCAGCGCGCTTTTCGCGAAGCGCTCTATGCCGGCGCCATCTCGCTTGGCTTGTTCGTGCTGTTCATCGGCCTGAAGACCGACCAGAACATCTCCAACGAACTGATCCTGGTGCAGCGCTGGGGCTTGCTCGCCGGCGTCGTGATCGCCACCATGGCCGGACGCTTCCTTTACGTCGCCTATGGCCAACCCTTCCTGGCGAACCAGAAGATCGTCGACGTCGCCACCGGCCTGCTGCCGGTCAGCCTGGCTTCGCGATTCTTCCGCTTTCGCGCGTTCATCGTGGCGCTCGCCGTCGCCGTTATTCTGCTCGCGCTCAGCGGCTTTCTGACCGAGGCCTTAGGGCCGGAACTTTCCGATTTCGTGCGGTTCGTGCGGGCGCTTGCAATCATCTATGCGCTGGCCTGGCTGATTTATCATTTCCGGGCCTTCATTCATGCTCATTTCTCGGCATTGGGCATAACCGCACTGGCGCTCTACCCGATCGTGGTGGTGTTGGTGCTAGCGCTATATGCCGGGTCGATGGCCGCCGGTTTCCAGGGCTCGCTGAAATATGTCGACAATTACGGCATCCAGATCCTGATCTACGTGATGCTGGCCTGGGGGCTGAATATCGTTATCGGCTTGGCCGGCCTGCTCGATCTCGGCTATGTCGCCTTCTACGCCGTCGGTGCCTACGCCTATGCGCTGCTCGGCACGCATTTCGGCCTCTCCTTCTGGATCCTGCTGCCCGCCGCCGGCCTGATGGCTGCGTTCTGGGGGGTGATGCTAGGCTTCCCGGTGCTGCGCTTGCGCGGTGACTATCTGGCGATCGTGACGCTCGCCTTCGGCGAAATCATAAGGCTGGTGATCATCAACTGGCGCGAGGTGACCAACGGCTCGGCCGGCATTTCCGGCATCCCGAAGGTGTCTTTCTTCGGCCTGATGTCGTTCAACGTCTCCGACCCGAACTACATCTCGAAGGTGCTCGGCATCGCCCAATCGGGTGCCTACTACAAGATATTCCTCTACTATTTGATCCTCGGGCTCTGCCTGCTGACGGCCTTCGTCACCGTGAGGCTCAGACGGATGCCGGTCGGCCGTGCCTGGGAAGCGCTGCGCGAGGACGAGATCGCCTGCCGTTCGCTCGGCATCAACACCACCACCACCAAGCTCACCGCCTTTGCCACGGGCGCGATGTTCGGCGGCTTCGCCGGCTCGTTCTTTGCCGCGCGGCAAGGCTTCGTCAGCCCGGAATCCTTCGTCTTCCTGGAATCGGCGATCATCCTCGCCATCGTCGTGCTTGGCGGCATGGGCTCGCTGGTCGGCATTGCCGTCGCCGCCATGGTGATGATCGGCGGCACCGAAGTCCTGCGCGAACTGGATTTCCTCAAGACCGGCCTCAGGTGGGGCAACACTACGGTCATACCCGGTTTCGGGTCCGGCTTCACGCCGGAACTGTATCGCATGCTGCTGTTCGGCATGGCGATGGTCATCGTCATGCTGTGGAAGCCGCGCGGCTTCGTCGGCAGCCGCGAGCCGACAGCTTTCCTCAAGGTGCGCAGGGCGGTGTCTGGGTCCTTCACCAAGGAGGGACACGGCTGATGAACGCGAGCCCCTCCGTGAACAATGCCATCCTGCAGGTCGAGCATTTGTCGATGAAGTTCGGCGGTCTCGTCGCCATCGGCGACCTTTCCTTCCAGGCCAAGCGCGGCGAGATCACCGCGTTGATCGGTCCCAACGGCGCCGGCAAGACCACCGTGTTCAATTGCATCACCGGTTTCTACAAGCCGTCGGAAGGCATGATCACGCTCAACCGGCGCGACGGCTCCACGTTCCTGCTCGAACGCTTGCCCAACCATGAGATCCCGGCGCGCGCCAAGGTGGCGCGCACCTTCCAGAACATCCGCCTGTTCTCGGGCATGACGCTGCTGGAGAACCTTCTCGTCGCCCAGCACAACAAGCTGATGAAGGCCTCCGGTTACACCATTCTCGGCCTGTTCGGCTTCAGCGGCTACAGACAGGCCTCGGCGGAATCGGTTGAATTGGCCGAGCACTGGCTGGAGAAGGCCGATCTTGTCGACCGCGCCGACGATCCGGCCGGCGATCTGCCCTATGGCGCGCAGCGGCGGCTCGAAATCGCTCGCGCCATGTGCACCGGGCCTGAGCTTCTGTGCCTCGACGAGCCGGCCGCCGGCCTCAATCCGAAAGAATCGGCGGGGCTCAATGCGCTGCTGATGGACATCAAGGACAACACCGGCACGTCGATCCTTTTGATCGAGCACGACATGGCGGTGGTGATGCAGATTTCAGACCATGTCGTGGTGCTCGAATACGGGCGCAAAATCTCGGACGGCAACCCGCAATCGGTGCGAACCGACCCGCGCGTCATCGCCGCCTATCTTGGCGTCGACGACGAGGAGGTCGAGACGGTGCTCACCGAAGTCGGCGACGAAGATGTCATCGAGCAATTGGATACGGGCCCGGATGCCGCCCACGGCCCAGGCACATCGGCTTCGTATCTCGCCGGACCGGTTGCCGACACGGTCGGCCACAGCGAGGGCGAGCGCGTCACCGTGTCGAAAGGTGCCTCGAAAGCCGGGCAGTTCGATGCGAGGTCGAGTGCCGCAGCAAGCAAGGCGGCAGCGCAGGCCAAAGCCAAACCGACGGCGAAATCTTCTGCCGCGAAATCCTCTGCAGCAAAGCCGGCCACCAAGGCTCCGGTGAAGCCGAAGACGCCGCGCGTCTCCAATCGGCGCGGAGGGCGTAAATGATGGCCGGTACAACGCTGCTCGATATCAAGGGCGTCCAGACCTACTACGGCAACATCAGGGCGCTGAACGGCGTCGACGTCACCGTCAGGCAAGGTGAGATCGTAGCGCTGATCGGTGCCAACGGCGCCGGCAAGTCGACGCTGATGATGACCATCTTCGGTGCTCCCCGCGCCCGCGCGGGTACCATCACATTCGCCGGTACCGACATCACCCAACTGCCGACCCACGAGATCGCGCGCATGCGCATCGCCCAGTCGCCGGAAGGGCGCCGCATTTTCCCGCGCATGACGGTGATGGAAAACCTGCAAATGGGCGCCAGCCTCGACAACCTCGAGCATTATGACGAGGACGTCGAGAAGGTGTTCACGCTGTTTCCACGCCTGAAGGAACGCATTGCCCAGCGTGGCGGCACGCTGTCCGGCGGCGAGCAGCAGATGCTGTCGATCGGGCGCGCGCTGATGGCACGGCCGAAGCTGCTCTTGCTCGACGAGCCGTCGCTCGGCCTGGCGCCGCTGATCGTCAAGCAGATCTTCGACGCCATTCGCGAGCTAAACCGCACGCAGGGACTGACGGTGTTCCTGGTCGAGCAGAACGCCTTCGGCGCACTCAAGCTCGCCACGCGCGGCTATGTCATGGTCAACGGCAATGTGACGATGAGCGGCACCGGCAAGGAGTTGCTCGCCAATCCGGAAGTGCGCGCCGCCTATCTCGAAGGCGGCCATCACTGAGTTTCAGGAGACATCAATCATGCAGGGCATTCTCTATGAGGAACCCTCGATCTGGCAGTTCTTCTTCGTCACCTGCCTGCTCGGCGGCTGGGCGGCGTGGATGACGGGCAAGGCGTGTGCGCAGACGTGGCGCAGCTTCGCCCAGTTGTTCGCCTTCATGCTGGGGCTCGGCATCGGCATAAGGTTCATTCATCACGCGCTGTTCGGCGGAACGATGTTCTCGCTGCATTACTACATCGTCGATACCATTGTGCTGATGATCTTGGGCTTCATCGGCTACCAATACACGCGCACCAACCAGATGGTAACGCAGTATAATTGGCTTTACGAAAGAGCCTCTCTTTTGAGCTGGAAACCAAAAGGTTGACATTTATCATTAACGGCGTTTCAGGGATGAATCGGCGTGACAAGTGCCTGAAAATCGGCAAAGTACTCTTTCTGCGAGCAAGAGTGGGCATCGCATGAAAGCAACATCCACGCCCACTCGGTAAATGGGAGCGTTTCAATGAAAAAGTCACTTTTGTCCGCCGTCGCCCTGACCGCGCTTGTCGCGTTCAGCGGCAACGCGTGGGCTGACATCCTGATCGGCGTTGCCGGTCCGATCACCGGCCCGAACGCAGCGTTCGGCGCCCAGCTTCAGAAGGGTGCCGAACAGGCAGTCGCCGATATCAATGCGGCGGGCGGCGTTCTTGGCCAGCAGCTCAAGCTTGAAGTCGGCGACGACGTCTCCGATCCCAAGCAAGGCATCTCGGTCGCCAACAAGTTCGTCGCCGACGGCGTCAAGTACGTCGATGGCCACTTCAACTCCGGCGTCTCGATCCCGGCCTCGGAAGTCTACGCCGAGAACGGCATCCTTGAGATCACGCCGGCCGCGACCAATCCGAAGTTGACGGAACGTGGCATGTGGAACACCTTCCGCACCTGCGGACGCGACGATCAGCAGGGCAAGGTCGCTGGCGACTATCTCGCCGCGAACTTCAAGGATGCCAAGATCGCTGTCATCCATGACAAGACGCCTTATGGCCAGGGCCTCGCCGACGAAACCAAGAAGGCGCTCGCAGCCAACGGCGTGACTGAGGCCATGTATGAAGGCATCAATGTCGGCGACAAGGATTTCTCGGCCCTCATCGCCAAGATGAAGGACGCGGGCGTCTCGGTCGTCTACTATGGCGGCCTGCACACCGAAGCCGGCCTGATCATACGCCAGCTCGCTGACCAGGGCCTCAAGGCAACCTTCATGTCCGGCGACGGCATCGTGTCGAACGAATTGGCCTCCATCGCCGGCGACGCCGTCGAGGGCACGCTGATGACGTTCGCTCCGGATCCGCGCAAGAATCCGAACGCCAAGGAACTCGTCGAGAAGTTCCGTGCGGCCGGCTTCGAGCCCGAGGCCTATACCCTCTATTCCTACGCAGCGATGGAAATCATCGCGGCCGCCATCACCAAGGCCGGTTCAGCCGATGACGCTCAGAAGGTAGCCGAGACCATCAAGTCGGCCGGCCCCTGGAAGACCGCGATCGGCGAGATCGGCTACGACGCGAAGGGCGATATCACCCGTCCTGACTACGTCATGTACACCTGGAAGAAGGGTGACGACGGCAAGTACACCTATGTCGAGAACGCACCCGGCAAATAACCGGACGTTGCTACATGAGAATGCCCGGCGCCTCGCGCCGGGCATTTTTTATGAGAGTTCCCGAAAGCCTGGATCGGAACTGCCCAGGCGTTCTTCGGATCGACACGCAATGTGTCAGCGCGATAGATCAAATTAAATCGGTTTAATCCTCTTTTCGATTTTGTTTGCACTGCAGCATTTTCGCGCTAATCATGTCCGGCAGTTCCCTTCCCCGCGTCCGGAGCCCTGTCCTTGGCAATCTCGAAGATCCTTGTCGCCAACCGCTCCGAAATAGCCATCCGCGTCTTCCGCGCGGCAAACGAGCTCGGCCTCAAAACCGTGGCGATCTGGGCAGAGGAGGACAAATACTCCCTGCATCGCTTCAAGGCCGACGAAAGCTACCAGGTCGGGCGCGGGCCGCATCTGGCCAGGGATATGGGGCCGATCGAAAGCTATCTGTCGATCGAGGAGGTGATCCGCGTCGCCAGGCTATCGGGCGCCGATGCCATCCATCCAGGGTACGGCCTGCTGTCGGAAAGCCCGGAATTCGCCGAAGCCTGCGCCAAGGCCGGCATCATCTTCATCGGGCCAAAGCCGGATACGATGCGCAGGCTGGGCAACAAGGTCGCCGCCCGCAATCTCGCAATCGAAGTCGGCGTGCCGGTAATTCCCGCCACCGATCCCTTGCCGGACGACATGGCGGCGGTAAAGGAACTCGCCAAGACGATCGGCTACCCGGTGATGCTCAAGGCATCCTGGGGCGGCGGCGGCCGGGGCATGCGCGCCATCCGGTCCGAGGCCGATCTCGCCCGCGAGGTGATGGAAGGCAAGCGTGAGGCGAAGGCGGCTTTCGGCAAGGACGAAGTCTATCTCGAGAAGCTGATCGAGCGCGCACGCCATGTCGAGGTGCAGGTGCTGGGCGACACGCATCGCAACGCCGTGCACCTGTTCGAGCGCGATTGTTCGATCCAGCGCCGCAACCAGAAAGTGGTCGAGCGGGCGCCGGCGCCCTACCTCGAAATGTCACAGCGCGAGGAGCTTTGCGGCTACGCGCTGAGGATCGCGCGTGAGACCAGCTATATCGGCGCCGGCACAGTCGAGTTCCTGCAGGATGCCGATACCGGAAAATTCTATTTCATCGAGGTCAATCCGCGTATCCAGGTCGAGCACACCGTCACCGAACAGGTGACCGGCATCGACATCGTCAAGGCGCAGATCCACATCCTCGACGGCTTTGTCATCGGCACGGCGGAATCGGGCGTTCCGGCGCAGAAGGACATCAGGCTCAACGGCCATGCATTGCAGTGCCGCATCACCACGGAAGATCCCGAGCACAATTTCATCCCCGACTATGGCCGCATCACCGCCTATCGCGGTGCCACCGGCTTCGGTATCCGCCTTGATGGCGGCACCGCCTATTCGGGCGCGGTCATCACCCGCTTCTACGATCCGCTGCTGGAAAAGGTAACGGCGTGGGCGCCGACGCCGGCCGAGACCATCGCCCGCATGAACCGGGCGCTGCGCGAATTCCGCATCCGCGGCGTGGCGACCAACCTCACGTTCCTCGAGGCGATCATCAATCACCCGAGCTTCGCCGACAATTCCTACACCACCAAGTTCATCGACACGACGCCGGAACTGTTCGCCAGTGTGAAGCGGCAGGACCGCGCGACCAAGCTGCTCAACTACCTTGCCGACGTTTCGGTCAATGGTCATCCCGAGACGCGCGGCCGGCCGCAGCCAAAGGCCGATGCGGCGCCGCCGGTGGTGCCATATCTCAACGGCAATGTGCCTCAAGGCAGCAAGCAGAAGCTCGACGTGCTCGGGCCGGAGAAATTCGCCGCGTGGATGCGCGAGCAAAAAGAGGTGCTGGTCACCGACACGACAATGCGCGACGGGCATCAATCCTTGCTCGCGACGCGTATGCGCACCTATGACATCGCCGGAATTGCCGGCACCTATGCGCGCGCTCTGCCGCAGCTTCTGTCGCTCGAATGCTGGGGCGGCGCTACATTCGACGTCGCCATGCGCTTCCTCACCGAGGATCCGTGGGAGCGGCTGTCGCTGGTGCGCGACGCCGCGCCCAATCTTCTGCTGCAGATGCTTCTGCGCGGCGCCAATGGCGTCGGCTACACCAACTATCCCGACAACGTCGTCCAGCATTTCGTCAAGCAGGCAGCAAGCGGCGGCATCGACCTGTTTCGCGTCTTCGATTGCCTCAACTGGGTCGACAACATGCGCGTCGCCATGGATGCGGTCGGCGCCGAGGGCAAGCTGATCGAAGCAGCAATGTGCTATACCGGCGACATTCTCGACCCGGCGCGGGCCAAATACGACCTGAAGTATTATGTCGGCCTGGCCGCCGAGCTGGAAAGGGCCGGTGCGCATATCATTGCGGTCAAGGACATGGCCGGGCTGTTGAAGCCCGGCGCCGCGCGCGTGCTGTTCAAGGCGCTGCGCGAGGCAACCGACCTGCCGATCCACTTCCACACCCACGACACATCCGGCCTGTCGGCGGCAACCGTGCTGGCGGCGGTGGAGAGCGGCGTCGACGCCATCGACGCGGCGATGGATTCGCTATCCGGCAACACCTCGCAGCCGTGCCTCGGTTCGATCGTGGAGGCGCTGAAGGGCACCGAGCGCGATCCGGGCCTCGACCCGCAGTGGATCAGGAACATCTCGTTCTACTGGGAGGCGGTGCGCAACCAGTATTCAGCCTTCGAAAGCGACCTGAAGGGGCCGGCATCGGAGGTCTATCTGCACGAAATGCCGGGCGGTCAGTTCACCAACCTCAAGGAACAGGCGCGCTCTCTCGGGCTGGAGACACGCTGGCACGAAGTGGCGCAGACCTATCACGACGTCAATCTGATGTTCGGCGACATCGTCAAGGTGACGCCGTCGTCCAAGGTCGTCGGCGACATGGCGCTGATGATGGTGAGCCAGGACCTGACCGTCGCCGACGTCGAGAATCCGGCGAGGGACATCGCCTTCCCGGATTCGGTGGTGTCGATGTTGCGCGGCGATCTCGGCCAGTCGCCGGGCGGCTGGCCAAAGCCATTGCAGAAGAAGGTGTTGAAGGGCGAAAAGCCGATCACGGTGCGGCCGGGTTCGCTACTCAAACCGGCGGACCTCAAGGCCAGTCGCACGGAGGTCGAGGAAAAGCTCGAGCGCAAGCTCAGTGAGTTCGAGTTCGCGTCGTGGCTGATGTATCCGAAGGTGTTTTCCGATTTTGCCGCCGCGCAGGAGACCTACGGGCCGGTCAGCGTGCTGCCGACGCCGACCTATTTCTACGGCATGAAGCCGGAAGACGAGATTTTCGTCGACATCGAAAAAGGCAAGACGCTGGTGGTGCGCTGCCTTGCCATCGGCGATGTCGACGAAAAGGGCATGGTCACCGTGTTCTTCGAGCTCAACGGGCAGCCGCGCCGGGTGAAGGTGCCGGACCGGGCGCATGGCGCGTCCGCTGCCAAGGCACGGCGCAAGGCGGAGCCGGGCAATGAGGCGCATGTCGGCGCGCCGATGCCTGGCGTCGTCTCGGCGCTTGCGGTCGCTGCCGGCCAGGCGGTGAAGGCCGGCGACGTGCTGCTGTCGATCGAAGCGATGAAGATGGAAACGGCGTTGCATGCCGAACGCGACGGCACCGTAGCCGAGGTGCTGGTCAAGGCCGGCGACCAGATCGATGCCAAGGATCTGCTGATCGCGTTCGGGTGAAATAGGCCGGCGTCAGACAGCCTTGTCGGCGCCTGGCAGCAGCCCTTCATGCCGCATCGATAGCACCTTGACCCGCCGCGCCCGGTCGGGCATCGAACCGCTGCAATTCGCCGCTCGGGTCACCCCGAGTCGCGGCGAGAAACGACGCGGAGAGAAGACTATGGCCGACGACATTACCGAGACCAGCCAGACTGTTGCCGCCGGCCAGTTGCGCGCCTTCATCGAACGCATCGAGCGGCTCGAGGAAGAGAAAAAGACGATTGCCGACGACATCAAGGAAGTGTTCGCAGAGGCCAAGGGCACCGGCTTCGACACCAAGGCGATGCGGTCGATCATCCGGCTGCGCAAGAAGGACCAGGCCGAGCGGCAGGAAGAGGAATCCATTCTCGATCTGTACAAGGCCGCGCTCGGCATGGTGTAAAGGCCGGCCTCGGCGCCGGAGACGATCGCGGGAGAAGCGGTTCTGACCATGGATTCCAGCCATGAGCGAATTCGATTTTGGCGCCCGCCGCGCCTCTGAATTCCGCCAACGCAGCTTCTGGACGCTGTTCGCGGAACGGCATCCGGATGAAAGGGCTCTGCTGGCGAGGCGCGGACCGTGGTTCTGGCAGCGTGGGCTGCCCGATTTCGCATTGGTCCTTTCCATGTACGTCGCGCCTGCGCAGAATCATGTCGGCGTCTTCTTCGGCCGCAACGAGAAGTTCGGTGCCACGCAAGCCTGGTCGCGGTTGAAGCCGTTCCAGCCGGCCATCGAAGACAGGCTGAAGCTCAGGCCAGAACAAAGTTGCGACGGCCTCGGCATCAATTCGATGTGGCGGGTGAATTGTTTTGCCGAGGACAATTGGCCGGCGATGACCGACTGGCTGGTGACGGAAGCCTCACGTTTCGAGCGCGCGATTGCCGAAGTTCTGGGTCAGGGATAAAGCAGGGTTTCCAGACGCAATCCTTGTTGAAGGGTTGCTCTGGTGAGCAGAGCGAGGGAGCCGGTGGATCGATGACGATCATGTCGCGCGTTGCCGCCTTCTTCCGCTCACGCTGGTTCGGCGGCGTGCCGCTCGATCGGCTGTTCTGGCGCGACCTGGTCGTTGTCGGCACAGCGATCAACGTCGCGTCGTCGGTGGCGGCACTCATTCTGCTCGGGCTGAAGCTGCCGCTTGCGCTCGTCCTGGCGGTGCATTTCGCGCCGGTGCCCTACAATATCTTCCTGACCTTTGCCGTTTGGCGAACTGCCGGAAAATCGAGTGGCGTCATGGCCTCGCTGATGACGCTTGGCGCCACGTTGTGGCTGATCCTGGTGGTCGTGGCCTGACGATCAGGCGGCCGGCTCGAATTTGAGCGCCACGCCGTTGATGCAATAGCGCAGGCCGCTCGGCGGCGGGCCGTCGTCGAAGACATGGCCGAGATGGCTGCCGCAGCGGGCGCAATGGCACTCGGTACGGACCATGCCGTAGCTGCGGTCGACGGTGGTCTCGACCGAGCCCGGCACGGGATCGTTGAAGCTCGGCCAACCGGTGCCGCTCTCGAATTTCAGCTTGGATTCAAACAAGGACTGGTCGCAGCCGACGCAGGAGAAGGTGCCGGCGCGCTTCTCGTGCAGCAGGGCGCAGCTTCCCGGCCGCTCGGTGCCGTGGTTGCGCATTACCGCATATTGCTCGGGCGTCAGCCGGGCGCGCCATTCGGCATCGGTGCGGGTAACGGGGTAGGTGTGGCTGTCCATTTTTTCCTCTTAGCTTATCTCGCTATTTGGGTTGCCTTCCCAACTTCGCCTGAAATAGGCATTTGTTACGGCGTTTGCCCGTATTTCCAACCCTGTTGCAAAGAATTCCTCAGGCGATGGCCGCGAGATAGCGCGCAACCGATGCTGAAAATGCCGCCTTTGCATCTCCGATGACGTTCTGGTTCCACCATGCGCCGTAGATATGGTCGAACGCGAAAGGCTCCAGCGCGGCCTTGATGCCGCGCACTTTCGTTGCGTTGAGCGGGATATAGTTCGGATAGCTGTACATGAAGCTGACATGACGACGGGTCGGCGTCACCTGCAGGATGTCGCCGGCCAGGATGGCATTGCCGCCGTCGCGCTTCCAGTGCAGCACCTGGCCACCGGCAAAGTGGCCGCCGCAGCGGATGAGCGTCAGCGACGGGTTTATGGCGCGCATCTCGCCTTCCCAACTGATGATTGCCGGATGCGGCCGCATGATCCACTGACGATCATCGGCGTGCAGATAAATCGGCACGCCGCCAAACGCCGCGCTCCATTCGACCATTGCCGAATAATAATGGCAGTGCGAAATGGCGATGGCGGCCAGGCCGCCCCGGCGGTTGATCTCCGCCACCGCCTCGTCGCTGACCATCGAGATGCAGTCCCACAGCACATTGCCGTGCGGCGTTTGCGCCAGCAATGCGCGCTGGCCGATAGCGAAGCGCGGCTCGATGCCGAAGGCGAGCACGCCGACATCATCCTTGATCACGACCCGATGCCCGGCGGCGAGCTCTTCCGGCGTGGTCCAGGCCTGGCCCTCCCAGCGCACATATTGCCGCTCGTCCTCGCAGATCGGGCAATGTCGCGGCGGCGTCGCTGTCGCCGCGAACTGGACACCGCACTGCAGGCAAAGGAAACAGGTCGACCGTCCTGTTTTGCGTGGATCCATTCAGTGCTTCCTTGAAAGTTGCTTCGTCGCGGCTTCCAGGCCGGCGAGCGTCAGCGGAAACATGCGGCCGCCAAAGATATCGCGGATCATGGCAATCGAATGGGTATAGCCCCAGTTCTTCGCGTCTTCCGGATTGAGCCAAATGGCGTTCGGCCATTGCTGCAGCAGCCTGCCGAGCCAGACGGCACCGGCCTCCTTGTTCCAATGCTCGACCGAGCCGCCGGGTTGGGCGATCTCATAGGGGCTCATCGAGGCGTCGCCGACGACGATCACCTTGTAGTCGGGGCCATATTTATGGAGGAGATCGAAGGTCGGAATCACCTCGGCATGGCGGCGGCGATTGTCCTTCCACACGCCTTCGTAGAGGCAGTTGTGGAAATAGAAATATTCGAGCTGGCGGAACTCGGCGCGGGCGGCCGAAAACAGCTCCTCGACGCTCCTGACATGGTCGTCCATCGAGCCGCCGACATCGAAGAACATCAGCAGCTTCACGGCATTGCGACGTTCGGGTTGTGTCTTAACGTCAAGATAACCGTGCTCGGCGGTGGCGTGGATGGTGCCGGGCAGGTCGAATTCCTCTTCGGCGCCTTCGCGCATCCAGCGGCGCAAGCGCTTCAGCGCGACCTTGATGTTGCGGGTGCCGAGTTCGACGGCATCGTCGAAATTCCTGAACTCGCGCCTGTCCCAGATTTTTACCGCGCGGCGGTTGCGGCTCTCGTGCTGGCCGATGCGCACGCCTTCGGGATTGTAGCCATAGGCGCCGAAGGGCGAGGTGCCGCCGGTGCCGATCCATTTCGAACCGCCCTGATGCCGGCCCTTTTGCTCCTCCAACCGCTTCTTCAGCGTCTCCATCAGCTTTCCGAAGCCGCCCAGCGCCTCGACAAGTTTTTTTCCTCGTCGGAGAGGTGCTTTTCAGCGAGCCTCCGCAGCCATTCCTCCGGGATGTTTGCGACATCGACCGCGTTTTCGCCGGCCAGCGCCTCGACACCTTTGAAGATGTGCGAAAAGACCTGGTCGAAGCGGTCGATGTGGCGCTCGTCCTTCACCAGAGCGGCGCGGGCGAGATAGTAAAAGCCCTCGACATCATAGTCGACCAGCCCGGCCTCCAGCCCCGCCAGCAGCGACAGATATTCGCGGAGCGAGACCGGAACCCGCGCTGCCTTCAGTTCGAGGAAGAAGGGGATGAACATCTCACCGTCTACAGCAGATCATATTCGATGAAGCCGGTCCTGCGCGCCACGTGGTCGTAGAGCTTGCGTGCGGTGGTGTTGGTCTCGTGGGTCATCCAGTAGACGTTCTTGACGCCGATCTTGCCGGCTTCCTGCTTGACCGCTTCGATCAGGGCGGCGCCGACGCCCTTGCCGCGCACATCGGGGTCGGCGAACAGGTCCTGCAGATAACAGTTGTTTATCTGCGACCAGCAGGAGCGATGGTAGAGATAGTGCGTCAGGCCGACGGCCTTGCCGTCGAGGGCAGCGATGAAACCCTTCGGCTCGAACTCGCCCGCCGTGAACAGCCGCTTCCAGGTGACGGCGTAAACCTCTTCCGGCAGCTTGGTTTCGTAGAAGGTGAGATAGGCGGTCCAAAGACGCCGCCAATCGGCGTGGTCGGATTGCACAAGCGGGCGGACGGTGATCTCGGTCATTTCGTTTCCCTCTGAAGTCGGCAACCTGAAGCTGCCTCCGTGCCCGGCTGGAGGCAACGGTCCAGCACCGGGAAAGCGCTGTCCGGTGACTTCGTGGGCTTCCGGCCGACCGGCCCTCACCCCTGCCGTCTCGCCATGAAGGCCAGGCGCTCGAACAGATGCACGTCCTGTTCGTTCTTCAGCAAGGCGCCGTGCAGTTTCGGCAGCGCGTTCTTCGGGTCGGCGCGCAGGTCCTCGGGCGCGATGTCGTCGGCGACCAGCAGGCGGATCCAGTCGAGTGCCTCGGAGGTCGACGGCTTCTTCCTGAGGCCCGGCACGTCACGGATTTCATAGAATTGCGTGAGTGCGGCGCGCACCAGGTTCTGCTTGATGCCGGGATAGTGCACGTCGACGATTTTGTGCAGCGTCTCGACGTCGGGAAAGCGGATGTAGTGGAAGAAGCAGCGGCGCAGGAAGGCGTCCGGCAGCTCTTTTTCGTTGTTGGAGGTGATGATGACGATCGGCCGGACGGTGGCACGAATGGTCTCGCCGGTCTCGTAGACGAAGAACTCCATCCGATCCAGTTCCTGCAACAGATCGTTGGGGAACTCGATATCGGCCTTGTCGATCTCGTCGATCAGAAGCACGACTTTCTTGCCGGCAGCAAAGGCGTCCCACAGCTTGCCGCGCTTGATGTAATTGCGGATGTCGTTGAAGCGCTCGTCGCCGAGCTGGCTGTCGCGCAGCCGCGAGACGGCGTCGTATTCATAGAGGCCCTGCTGCGCCCGCGTGGTCGATTTGACGTGCCATTCGATCAGATCCAGGCCGAGCGCCGCCGCCACCTGGCGGGCAAGTTCGGTCTTGCCGGTACCGGGCTCGCCCTTGACCAGCAACGGCCGCTCCAGCGCGATCGCCGCGTTGACCGCCACCATCAGATCCTTGTCGGCAACATAGGCTGCCGTGCCTTCGAAACGCATTTTTGCTCCCGGGTTCATCGCGCGACCCTAAGGACGCGGCCTTCGCTGTGCAAGGCGCTGCTGGCAAAGCGGGGATCTTGCGGCGCGACCCTCGTCGAGCGGTCCTGCGTCGATTTAAGACTCGAAACATGTCGTCTCTCTGGCGCTTGGTCTGCCGTCTGCCTATATTGGCGGAGACGGTCTGCGCTTCCCGGCAGGAGAACATTTTCCCCGGGGCCTTAATGATCCCTAGGGAGCTGTCCCTGGGAAGACCCGTGGGTTTTCTCATACGGCGCCCACCTACTTTGTAGGTTCCCGGGATCGCTCTCTCCACCGGTTGTGTGGATCGTCACCTGTCGAAAAGGCCATGTCTGGCGGATCTTGTCGTCGCGCCGCTTTGTGCGGTGCTCTCACGAACGAAAAGTTCGCCCCGCTCCTCCAAAACGTCGCTCGTAAAACTCCATTCAAATCTGACTTTTTCTAGCGTCGGCGCATGACATCCCCAAAAGACCTGAAAAAAAATCTCCGCAACCAAGCCCTCGGGCGCCGCGACGCGCTCGATCCTTTCTGGCGGGTGGAGGCAGCACTCGAAATGGCCGAGACGGCGCGCGACCGGATCACGGTCGAGCCGGGCCAGATCGTCTCAGGCTTCTGGCCGATGCGCTCGGAAGTCGACGTCCGGCCGCTGATGTTTGCCTTGCGCGAGAAGGGGGCAAGGCTCTGCCTGCCGGCCATTCTGGACAAGACCACCATCGTCTTTCGCGAGCTGGTGCGTGGCGCGCCGATGATCGACATGGGCTTCGGCACCGTCGGGCCGCATGAGGAAGCCGAGGTACTCGACCCCCAGGTCATGCTGGTGCCGCTCGCCGCCTTCGATGCGCGCGGCCACCGCATCGGTTACGGCGCCGGCTATTACGACCGGGCGATCGCGCGGCTGGCCGACAAGGGGCAGCAGCCGCGGCTGATCGGCATTGCCTTCGACTGCCAGGAGGTGGCCCTGGTGCCGGACGAGCCGCATGACGTGATCATTCCGGAAATACTCACCGAGAGCGGGTTGCGCCGGTTCGAGCCGAAATTGTAGATAAGTTCCGGGACGCATGGTCTTTTTCGAAAGTCATGCAGCTTTTTGCTTCGCTGACCTTCGGTTCGGGATCACGCTTATATGAGACTTCTCTTTCTCGGCGACATGGTCGGCAAGACAGGACGTACGGCGGTGTGGGAACAACTGCCCGGCCTGATCTCGGATTTCAAACTCGACTTCGTCATCGTCAATGGCGAGAACGCCGCCGGAGGCTTCGGCATCACCGAGGAGATTTTTCGCGAGACGATCTCGGCCGGCGCCGATGTCGTCACGACCGGCAATCATGTCTGGGACCAGCGCGATGCGCTGATTTTCGCGCCGCGCGAAGAGCGCTTCCTGCGTCCGTCCAATTTCCCCAAGGGTACGCCGGGGCGCGGCTCAGGCGTCTACATCGCCAGGAACGGTGCGCGCGTGCTGGTCGCCAACATCATGGGTCGGGTGTTCATGCATCCCGAGCTCGACGATCCGTTCCAGGCCGGCGAGCGCGAACTTGCCGCTTGTCCGCTTGGCGAGCAGGCCGATGCGATCGTCATCGATTTCCATGCCGAGGCGACCTCGGAAAAAATGTGCTTCGCTCATTTCGTCGACGGCCGTGCCAGCCTTGTTGTCGGCACCCACACGCATCAGCCGACCGGCGATCACCAGATCCTCAATGGCGGCACCGGTTATATTTCCGATGCCGGCATGTGCGGCGATTACGATTCCTCGCTCGGCATGGACAAGGAGGAGCCGCTCAACCGGTTCTTGTCCAAGGTGCCGAAAGGCCGCTTCGAGGCGTCGACCGGACCGGCGACATTGTGCGGCGTCGGCGTCGACATTTCCGACGGTAGCGGCCTGACCGAACGGATCGCGCCGTTTCGCCGCGGCCCGCGGCTGGAGGAAACGGCTCCATCCTTCTGGTCGTGACATTGATATGGACGCTTGCAGTACCCAATTGCCGGCGAAACTGCTCTAGATCGTAGAGGGGACGACCTCCATGCAGCTAGTCGAATTCCTGGCGCCGCATTTCGCCTTTGTCTCCGACCCGACGGCATGGGTCGCGCTGCTGACTCTGGTCGTGCTGGAGGTCGTGCTCGGCATCGACAATCTGATCTTCATCTCGATTTTGACCAACAAGTTGCCGGTAGCGCAGCGGGCCCGCGCCCGGCGGCTCGGCATATCCGCCGCGCTGGTGATGCGGCTGATCCTGCTGGCCACCATCTCGATCATCGTCCAACTGACGACGCCGATATTCACCGCCTTCGGCCACGGGTTTTCATGGCGCGACCTGATCCTGATCGCCGGCGGACTGTTTCTCGTCTGGAAGGCGACCAAGGAGATCCACCACACGGTCGATCTCGATGATCACCAGGACACCATGATGGGCGAGACGCTGCAGCTTTCGCTGGCCGGCGCGATTTTCCAGATATTGCTGCTCGACCTCGTCTTCTCGATCGACTCGATCATCACCGCCGTCGGCATGACCGACGAAATCGCTATCATGTACATCGCGGTGATCGTGGCGGTGAGCGTGATGATGCTGGCGGCCGGGCCGCTAGCCGATTTCATCGCCAGGAACCCCAGCATCGTCATGCTGGCGCTCGGCTTCCTGCTGATGATCGGCATGACGCTGATCGCCGACGGCATGGGTTACCACGTGCCGAAAGGCTACATCTACGCCGCCATGGGTTTTTCGGCCTTGGTCGAAGGGCTCAACATGCTGGCTCGGCGCCGGAAGAAGGCAAAGGGCGGGGGCGGGCATTGACTTGACTCTTACAGAATTGTGCGTACAATTTTGTAAATAACGGTGCCGCCATATTGCGATTTGAATGGGATCCCGAGAAGGCTAAGCGCAACCGTGCCAAGCATGGTGTTGCGTTCGATCTCGCCAAAGATGTCTTCAAGGATCCGCTTCATCTGATTGTGCCTGACCGGTTTGAAGATGGCGAGCAAAGGTGGCATGCGATCGGGATGATCCAAGGGCTGGTGGTACTGCTCGTTGTTCACACTTATCCCGATCTCGAAGATGAGGAACGAATTCGGATTGTCGGTGCCCGGAAAGCAACGCCGCATGAAAGGAGGCGCTATGAGCAGGAAGGAACTTAGCCAAGATCAGCGCAACCAGCTCGCCAATTTGGCAGATTTGCCTGACAGCGAAATTGACACGTCCGACATTCCGGAAACTTCGGCCGAGAATTGGGTTCATGCTCGCCGAGGGCACCTCTACCGGCCACTAAAGCAGCCGGTGACCATTCGGCTTGACGCTGATGTGCTGTCCTGGTTCAAGGAGCATGTCGAAGGCGGTGGCTATCAAACGGAGATCAACCGCGTGCTCCGCCGTCATGTGCTAGAGCAGGAAAAGCGGCGTTCCTGAGCATTCGCGGTCTGTTGCCATCCGATGTTGGCTCGCCGTTGCTTAATTTGCTGGAACGTCCTTCGGGTGGCGGTCGCCGATCAGGCCGAGCATCACGCCTTGCTCCAGCCACGCCTTGGCGCCGGCGAGCACCAGCGCAAAACCGCCGGTCGAGCCGATCGCCTGCTTGACCTGCTCGTCAGGGCTGCCGGCAAAGCCGAAATTGCGGACCTCGACAAAGGTCGTGTTGCCCGGCATCTCCTCGAAAGTCCAGACCACCGTAGTCGGCGGATCGCTCCATTGCATGACGATCTTCTTGTTATCGACGATCTCACTGACATTGACCGTCGTCGAGACGCCATACATGCGCCATTCCCAGCGAACTTTGTTGCCGCTGTCCAGCCTGTCGCTGCCATGAGTGAACCAGAATTTTGTCGTGATCGCCGGATCGACGATAGCTTCGAACACGTCGGCGACCGGCCGCCTTATCAGCATGCCGGCTTCGGCGGTCGGTGTTTCACGGATAGCCATATCGTCCTCCTTTCCACGGCGCCGCCGCCTGTTCACCAAGCATCGGGTTCGCGCACGAGGTGAATGATGTTCGCCGGGTTGGTGATCCAGCCGCCGCGGAAGCCTTCACCCAGTGCCTCGATGGCGTCGCAGCGCACGACGCCGGCCTTGGCGAGATGGTCCGCAGCGCCTGGAAAATCATCGGTGAACAGTTCCAGCCAGATCTCGGCCTGGCTAAGCGTCGGCGCTTCGTCGATCCACAGGCGATTGGGGCCGAGTTCGAAGCCGACGGCCGGCGGCTTGGCCGTGAATGGCTTCAGGCCGATGACGTCGCGATAGAAGGCGATCGTCGCCTGGTATTGATGCGGCGGGACTTTCATGGCGATGTTGATGCCGCCGGTGATCTTCGCGGTCATTCTTACTCCATTGCTCTCAGATGTTGTTCTCGTTAGCCGGCTCGCCCTTCATCTCGCTGCGGTAATAGCCGTCGCGCAGATTGATGCCGTATTCGACATAGGCCTTCATGCAGGCCAGCATCTGCGACCAGCCCTCGCAATTGAGGTAGGACTTCTTCAGGCCGACCGCGTCCTCGTGCCAGCCGGTTTCGGCGATGGTGACAAAGGTGCCGCCATCGTCGAGCGGTTCGAAATTCATTTCGATGCGGGTCTTGTAGGTCGGCTTGCCGTCGGCGTCGGTGGCATCCCAGCGCAGCACGATGCGGCTGTCTTTCTTCACCTCGTCGACCTCGACGGGAACCTTGCCCCACCAGATGACGGTGGCGCCCGCCTCCAGCAGTGCGCTGGCGCCGCCGATCGTGGTGAAGTAGCCGCTAAGTTTCTTCGGATTGACGACCGCATCGAAGACTTCGGCGACAGGTTTGCCGATGCGGCCAGAAACCCTGAATCCAAGAGACATATCCACAGCTCCTTCCTTGAATGGCTCAAGGATATGTTATAGAAATATAACATGTCAAGCCAATCGCGAGACGACAATGTTTTCAAGGCGCTGGCGCATCCGCGCCGGCGTGCGTTGCTAGACCGGCTGAAGGATGCGCCGCAGACCACCGGCATGTTGTGCGATGCCTTCCCCGACATGGACCGCTGCACGGTCATGCTGCACCTGAAGGTGCTGGAGGAGGCCGACCTGGTCGTGGCGCGGCGCGAGGGGCGCGAACGCTGGAACCATCTCAACGCGCTGCCGATCAAGCACATCCACGACCGCTGGATCAGTCAATATGCCACGCACGCGATCAGCATCCTCGACCGGCTGAAATCCGATCTTGAGGGATGAAAGGTTTGCCGAAGCCTGCCGATTTTCGGATCTTGAAACCCTTGCGTGCCGGCAGCAATGGCGCGGCTGGACGAATTGAGCCGATTTATCTATAAGCCGGCCATTCCGACAGCGAGCGCCGTCCGTCCGTCAGGGACGCAGCAGGACGTTCTGAAATTTTGAATTCGAGCATTTTGCAAGATGCCGGGTGGTTCACCAGGCGGCAGATGCTCTAGCCGAGAAGATGACAGGGGTGCCATGGCTGGCCATTCACAGTTCAAGAACATCATGCACCGCAAGGGCCGCCAGGATGCGGTGCGGTCGAAGATGTTTTCCAAGCTGGCGCGCGAAATCACCGTCGCCGCCAAGAGCGGCACGCCCGATCCATCGATGAACCCGCGCCTGCGCCTTGCGGTGCAGAACGCCAAGGCGGTGTCGATGCCGAAGGACAATATCCAGCGCGCCATCAACAAGGCGTCGATGGGCGATGCCGAGACCTACGAAGCCGTGCGCTACGAGGGTTACGGGCCAGGCGGCGTCGCGCTGATCGTCGAGGCCCTGACCGACAACCGCAACCGCTCGGCGTCGAATGTGCGCGCTGCCTTCACCAAGGCGGGCGGGGCGATGGGCGAGACCGGCTCGGTATCGTTCATGTGGGACCGCGTCGGCGAGATCTACTATCCGGCATCGGCCGGCAGCGCCGAGAAGGTGATGGACGCGGCGATCGAGGCCGGTGCCGACGACGTCCAGTCGGACGAGGAAGGCCACACGATCTACTGCGCTTTCGAGAATCTCGGCGAAGTGTCGAAGGCGCTGGAAGGCGCACTCGGCGAGGCTGAATCGGTGAAGCCGATCTGGAAGCCGCAGACCAATATCGCGGTCGACGAGGAGCGGGCACAATCGCTGATGAAGCTGGTTGCGACGCTCGAGGACGACGACGACGTGCAGAGCGTCTACGCCAATTTCGAGGTCGACGAGGAGACCTTGGCGAAGCTCAGCGCGGCATGATCCAACACGCGCTGCCCACAGTCCGCATCACCTATTGCACGCAGTGCCAGTGGCTGCTCAGGGCCGGCTGGATGGCGCAGGAGCTGCTGTCGACCTTCGGCACCGATCTGGGCGAAGTGACGCTGGTGCCCGGTACCGGCGGCATCTTCACCATTTCCTGCAATGACACGCTGGTCTGGGACCGCAAGCGTGACGGCGGTTTTCCCGACGCCGCAAAGCTCAAGCAACTGGTTCGCGACGTCATCGATCCGGATCGCGATCTCGGCCATGCCGACCGCAAGGGCCATAAGTCAAAAGACCCTGCCTGACGGCCTTTTAGGACTTCCGTCCTGCATTCACCGCCATGCGAAGATGAAGCAGCCCAGCGCCATGATGGCGGTGATGGTGCGGACATGGTTCCACATCACCCAGTCCTTGAGATAGGTGGCCCACACGGCGGCGCCGTTGGCGCTTGCCGGATCGACGGCGGCCAGGGCGTTGTTGAGCGGCACGTTGAACATCATCGTCACGATCGGGTTGCCGACGAGATAGATCAGGGCGCCGGCGAGGAGCCAGAATGCACCCGGTTGGCTCCAGCCGATAAGAGCGCCGGCGGCAAGGACAAGGCAGACCAGTCCGGTGCCGAAAAGCGCGGTCATGAATGCCGGCGTAATCACGGTGATGTTGATCGAATTCATGGCGGCGATGCCGCCTCCGGCAGGCAAGCGGGCGAGCGCCGGCATGATAAAGTTGGAGAAGGCGAAGAAAACGCCGCCGACAACGCCTGAGCCAATGGCAGCGACGAAGGTGAGGGTTGGAAGCAGTTTCATGATCATGTCAGTTCCTCCGGTTTCGGGGTTCGAGCAATTTGATTGGCACGTCCACAAAATGTGAATAATCCTCATGTTTGCAAAACGTGATAAACCCTCGTATTTTGCGAGTCAAGGCAATTTGTTGATTGTTCGTCTGGAGACAGTCATGGAAGGCACCGCTGCACCGGGTTCCCGCAACGAGCAGATCGCATCGCCGCGCCGGGCGCCGAGCCAGCAGCGCAGCCGCGAGCGGGTCGAGCGCATGCTGGCCGCCGCCTCGGCGCTGATCGCCGAGCAAGGCAGCGACGCCATGCGCATGGGCGAGGTGGCCGAGAGGGCCGGCGTGTCGATCGGCTCGCTCTACCAGTTCTTCCCCGACAAGAGGGCGATCATCTGGGCGCTGGCCGAACGCTACACCGCCGAAAGCCAGGCCTGCATTGCGGCAGCGCTAGCCGAGGTCAATGACGCCGAAGGCCTGCGCCGGGCATTTTCGGAACTGGTGGATATCTACTACGGAATGTTCCTGGCGGAGCCGGTGATGCGCGACATCTGGTCGGGCACGCAGGCCGACAAGGCGTTGCGCGAACTCGAGCTTGCCGATAGCCGGGCCAACGCCGAATTCCTTACAGCCGTGCTGAAACGGCTGCGGCCATCCGCCGATCCGGAAGCGCTCGAAACGACGGCGTTTCTAATCTGGCAGATGGGCGAGGCCGCAATGCGGCTGGCGATCTCGGTCGGGCGGCAAGAAGGCGACCGGCTGGTTGCCGCCTACAAGCGGATGGCTCTGCGCGAGCTGGTCGGCGAATAGGGCCGTATTTCGCAACAAAAAACCCGCCACGAAGGCGGGTTTCTCGATCTGCGAAACGCCAATGCGGCTTAGAGGCCGAAGCCTTCGAAACGCTTCTTGAACTTCGACAGGCGGCCACCGCGGTCGAGCAGGGTCTGCTGGCCGCCAGTCCAGGCCGGATGGGTGGTGGGGTCGATATCGAGGTTCATCGTATCGCCTTCCTTGCCCCAGGTCGAACGGGTCATGTATTCGGTGCCGTCGGTCATGACGACCTTGATGGTGTGGTAATCGGGATGAATATCGGTCTTCATGGGTCTGTTCCTGGCTTGCCGGGTGCTGCCGACGGGCTAAAGCCTGCGTCGATGCGCCCCTTTTTAAAACTCGAAGCCGCAGCTATTGAGGAGCCACGGCTTCTAAAACGGTCGGCGAGCCTATACATCAGCCGGAATTGAATCACAAGGCCGCGGCAAGCGCATATTGATGGCGCAAGCCTCAAAGGGCCAGAGGAAACGGTCATGGCGAACATCAGCGGCGATGCAGACGAGCGCAGGCGCTCGCTGAGGCCGCTGCAGCGCCTGTTTCCCTACATCACGCATTACCGCAAAATGGTCATCGGCGCGATCGTCTCGCTGGCCGTCGCTGCGGCGACGACGCTGGCGCTGCCGCTGGCGGTGCGGCGGATGATAGACCACGGCTTTTCCGCTTCCGATTCCAGCTTCATTGCCGAATATTTCGCCATGCTGGTGGTAATGGCCGCCGTGCTGGCGGCGGCGTCGGCCAGCCGCTACTATTTCGTCATCACGCTCGGCGAGCGCGTCGTTGCCGATATCCGCCGCGATGTCTTTGCCCACGTCACAACACTGTCGCCATCCTTTTTCGACACGGCCCAGTCGGGCGAGATCGTCTCGCGGCTCGCCGCCGACACGACACAGGTCAAATCGGCCGTCGGTGCCACCGCCTCGGTGGCTTTGCGCAACGTCATCCTCGGCCTTGGCGCCGTGGCGATGATGGTCTTCACCAGCCCAAAACTGTCCGGCCTGGTCATCGCGGCCATTCCGCTAATCGTGCTGCCGCTGGTCGCCTTCGGCCGCTCGGTGCGGCGCAAGTCACGGCTGGCGCAGGATACTCTGGCCAATGCCACCGCCTACGCCAGCGAGCAGATCGGCGCGGTGCGCACCCTGCAGGCCTTCACCAACGAGAAGCTTGTAACCGGGTATTTTTCATCCGCCGTGGAAGCAGCGTTCGAAGCGGCGCGGGCCTCGATCTTTGCCCGCTCCTTTCTCACCTTCTTCGCCATCTTCATGATCTTTTCCTCGGTCGTGGCGGTGCTGTGGTTCGGTTCGCGCGACGTGCTCGACGGGACGCTGTCGCCAGGCACGCTTGGCCAATTCCTGCTCTATTCGGTGTTCGCCGCCGGCGCGCTCGGCGCCCTGTCGGAAGTCTGGGGCGAACTGTCCCAGGCAGCGGGCGCTGCCGAACGGCTGACCGAGATCCTGGCCGAGAAACCCGCGATCCAGGCGCCCGCCGATCCGAAGCCGCTGCCGGCAAAGGCGAGAGGCGCGATCAGCTTCGACGATGTCTCCTTCTCCTATCCGGCCCGGCCCGACCGCGCCGCCGTCCATGGCCTGAGCTTTCAGGTCAAACCCGGCGAGACGGTGGCGATCGTCGGGCCCTCGGGCGCCGGCAAGAGCACGGTGTTTTCGCTGCTTCTACGCTTCTACGATCCGGGGGCCGGCAGGACCGTCATCGACGGGGTCGATCTGCGCGAGGCCGATCCGGCCGCGATCCGCGCGCGGATCGCCATCGTGCCGCAGGACGTCACCATCTTTGCCGCAAGCGCGCGCGACAATATCGGCTTTGGCCGGCCTGGCGCCAGCCAGGCCGAGATCGAGGCGGCGGCGAAGGACGCGCTTGCCGACGAGTTCATCCTGAAACTCGAAAAGGGCTATGACAGCCAGGTCGGCGAGCGCGGCGTGACGCTGTCGGGCGGCCAGCGCCAGCGCGTGGCGATCGCCCGCGCCATCTTGCGCGATGCGCCCATCCTGCTGCTCGACGAGGCGACCTCGGCGCTCGATGCCGAAAGCGAGACGCTGGTGCAGACGGCGCTGGACCGGCTGATGAAGGGCCGCACCACGATCGTCATCGCCCATCGGCTGGCAACCGTGCTGAAGGCCGATCGCATCCTGGTCATGGATGGCGGCCGCATCGTCGAGGAAGGCACGCATCAGAGCCTGGTCGCCAAGGGCGGCATCTATGCGCGGCTGGCCAAGCTGCAGTTCGATACCGGGGCGAATGCTTTCAGGGGCGCGGCCGAGTAGCATCGCTCCATCCGATGAAATCGAGATGAGGCTCCATCTTCTTGTTTGACCATGATCTTTTCCGAAAACCGGCATCCACTTTTCGGGATCATGGTGCCCAGCGGCCGCCGAGTTTCTTCAGCTACCGAAAGCTCGGCGTTTGCCGCGTCGATAGGCTATGAACAGGGGAACGCCGACAAGCAACGACAACAAAAGCATGCTGGCGACGGTCTGTCGCTGCTCCTTTGCCGGATCGCTGAGCTGCACATCGGCAGGCGGCTCTTCATAGGTAAAATCGTACTGCCAGCGAACCTGGTCTGCGAGGTCATCGACGGTTTTCAGATAATCGGCAATCGCCTTGGCCGGTACTTCAGTCGCCAGCGTCTGAAAGTTCCATTCAACTTGCAATTCGGTGGGCGTGTTGGACCAGGATGCCTTGAGAGACAGATAGGGCGTCACGACGTTTTTCATCGACTCGCCGGAAAACCTCGCCTTGAGGTTGCGCACGGTCACCTTGTGGCGGCGGTAGAACTGGGGGCCGAGGGAGACGGGCCCGGTTCGATCGACGATTGTCGGGGTTGGAAGAGAGTTGTTGCCGAGATCGGCCGCGCGGATCGGGAAATTCTTTGCCAGATCGTTGGCCGTCAGCGCCTCCGCCGGCAAGCGATAACTTTCCTTCACGCTCACTATGTTGCCGTCGCGCCGATCCACGATTTCCGGCTTGGCGATGGTTTGGATGCCCGGATATTGCTTGTTGTAGTATTTCAGGTAGGCGTCCGACACCTCGCTCAGCGACCTGCTGGCGAAATTGCCGCGCATCCAATCGGCATCGGCGTCCTCATATGTCGAGAAGACCGTCAGCACGAGGGGATCGCCCGGTTTCCGCGGAAAGTCGAATTCCTCGGCGATCTGGATCGATGGGCTGCTAAGCACAGGAATCGGCATCTTCTCCAACCCGCCGGTGCTGGAAAGCGGCAGCGCGAAGCCGTAGTCCGGCTGTGCGAGATTGTGCGCCCTGCCGCCCTGAAGATAGTTCGTGGCGTCCAGCCAATATGTCTTTGCTCCGATCCTTGCCTTGACGATGGCATGGTCGAAATCGCGAAGCGCCGGCAGATGCTGGTCCAGAGCCCGCCCCTCGTCGAGATCGGCCAAGGCAACCTCGGCAGCAATGCCAAGCCGCACAAGCGACGAAACCAGCAGCAGTGCCTTGTCCTTGCAGTCACCAAACCCGCTCAGGATGACCGTCGCGGGATCACGCGGAACGTAGGAACCGGCACCCATCGACAGGCTTACATAGCGGATCTGGTCCTGCACCAACCGCATTGCCTCGACCATCCGGTCTTCGGGCACCGGATGCCGCAGAGCGATGTCGTCGAGCTTTGCGGCAAAAGCCGGGGGAAAAACGGTCGCTGGCTTGTAATAGGGCGCAACGGCATCGACCACACTTTGCCAATTCGCGGTAGACGCGACATCGATGGAGCCCCAGCCTGGATAGGTCACGGGCAGGTTGTCCTCGACATTGACCGGTTTCGGGTTTGAGATTTCCCACAGGTAGGTGATGTCCGGCCCAGTCGGGGAGATTGAAGGCTTGAGTCGGGTTCCCCTGGTTTTGATCTCGAGCGGCTGGGCCGAAGGCCAAATGATGCTTGTGCGGATAAGCGCTACCGGCTCTTCCCATTCGGTGGAGAAATTCTTGAAGAAAAGGTCCTTGCCGACCAGCGGCGTTATCTCATAGGTCGACCCATAGTCAACGATGTCGCCGGCACGCACGTCATCGATGTTGACATGTGCTGTCAGCCAGCCGTCGAAGACGCCTTTCTCGGCGTCTCTTTCCCTGCGGAAGATGTCGAATTCGACGCCTTCCAGCCGGTCCAAAACGGCACCATCGCGGATGATGTGAAGATGGTTGAGCGTGACCTTGTGCCGGGACGGATCGAACTGCAGGTCGATACTCGCGCCACGATCCAGGCCGGGACGGTCGACGATTTTATAGACGGTGCGCGAGTACTCGACATAGCCGCCGGCGCGATGCTTGATCTGGTCGTCCGAGAGCAGCCATGAAACGCCATTCTTGATTTGATCCGATCGGGTGGGATCGGCAGCCGGAATATCAAGCTGCTTTACCCAGCTTTCTGCCGGACCCTTGAGAACCATGTCGTCGGACATGGCCGGAGAACTCAGGCCGATCAATAAGATGAAAAATACCAAGCGGGGCCAGAAAGACTTCATCCTATGAAAACTGTAACAGACAGACATCTACGCTCGCCCAACTTGGAAGAACTCCTTTTTCAGAGGCTTTCCCACCAAAGTAAAGGCCAGTTTCGCGGATTTCTGCAGTCACCGCGGCAAGAACCTGGAATAGACGAAGCGGCTCAGTTCCCGTACCGCTTCTTCAGATGGTCAGTGAAATGTGCGGCATCGAGCTTTTCGCCGGTAGCGCGTTCGAGCAGTTCCGGTGTCGACCAGCGCGAGCCTTGCGACCAGATCCTTTTGCGGCGCCAGTCGTTGATCGCGGCGAAATCTCCCTTGGCGAGGTCTTCGTCGGCTGAAGGATGATCCCTGGTCAGCGCCGCCCATTGCTGCGCCGCCATCATGGCGCCCAGCGTGTAGGAGGGGAAATAGCCGAAGGCGGCACCCGGCCAGTGGACGTCCTGCATCGGACCGTCAGCCGGATTGTCTGATGTCGACAGGCCGAGATAATCGCGCATCTTGGCATCCCAGGCTTCGGGCAGGTCGGCTGCTTCCAGCCGTCCCGAGACAAGCTCCTGCTCCAGCTCGTAGCGCAGGATGACGTGCAGCGGATAGGTGACCTCGTCGGCATCGACGCGGATCAGGCCGCGCTCGACCCGGTGTACATGCGGCAGGATGTCGTCGATCGTCCAGCTCTCGCCGAGGTGCCTTTCGACCACCGGCAGCGCCCAGCGCCAGAATTCTGGATTGCGGCCGATCTGCTTTTCGACGAACAGGCTCTGGCTTTCATGCACCGCCATGCCGCGCGCTCTGCCCAGAGGCCAGTGCGCCCACGCCTTCGGCAGGTTCTGCTCGTACAGCGCATGGCCGGTCTCGTGCAGCACGCCCATCAGCGCCGACAGGAAATCCGAGGTCTTGTAGCGGGTGGTGATGCGCACGTCGCTCGGCACGCCGCCGCAGAAGGGATGGTGCGAAACCGACAGCGAGCCGTGGGTGAGGTCGAAGCCGACCGCCGCCATCATGGCGAGGCCGAGCTCGCGCTGCTTGTCCAAGGGGTATCTGCCGGAAAGCGGCTTCAGCGGATGTTTCGCCAGCCGCTCTTCCTGCACGGCCAGTGCCTCCGGCACGAAACCTTTCAGGAAGGTCTTCAACTCGACAAACACAGGCGTGATGTCGGCGGCGCGATTGCCCGGGTCATATTGCTCCATCAGCGCGTCGTAAGGCTCGAGCCCGAGCACCTCGGCGCGAAGTGCCGCCTCCTCGCGGACCAGCGCTACGACGCCTTCGAGCGCCGGCAGGAAACCCGCCCAGTCGTTCTTGGCACGCAGGTCGCGCCAGAGCTGCTCGGAGCGCATGCGCGCGGTCGTCTGGCGCTCGACGAACTCGACTGGCAGGCAGGTCAGGTTGGTGTATTGCCGGCGGAATTCCCTGACCGCGGCCTGCTGCTCTTCGTTCAGCGCTTCCTGCTCGGCCGCCGCGATCCAGTCGGCAATCTCCGGCGCAGTCGCCCGGGCATGGTGCATGCCGGCAAGCGCCGACATTGCCTCTGCGCGCTTCTCGCCGCCGCCGACCGCCATATGGGTCGCCTCGTCGGCGCCGAGGATGGCGAGGGCGTGTTCCAGCGCTTCGAGCTTGTGGCCGAGGTCGTCGAGTTTTTGAAAGGACATTGTGGGTTCCGCTGATTTGACGGCGGGAAAAGATACCAATGCAAAAGTGTTGGCAACCCCGAAGCCGTCCGCGATCGACGCATCGACTGCCAGCTGCAACGGCCGAAAAGCATCTTGTGGAAGCGGTGGCGTGCGTGGTCAATGTCGTCCGGCGGCGGCAGACCGCGATGCGGAGACGAAACATGATCGCCAATGTGCTGGTCGGGCTGGTGGCCGTGATCCACCTCTGCATCGTCTATCTTGAGATGGTGCTGTAGGACACGCCGCGCGGCCATATGGTATCCAGGCTGACGCCGGAATTCGCCAGGGCCTCGAAAGTGCTCGCGGCCAATCAGGGGCTTTACAACGGCTTTCTCGCAGCCAGCCTGATCTGGGGCTTTACCTCGGCGAAGCCGGTTTCCAGTAGTCTTCTTCCTGCTCTGCGTCGCCGTCGCCGGCCTTTACGGCAGCGACGGCGGGCCGTAAAATCCTGTTCATCGAGACAGTGCCGGCAGCGCTGGCGCTGATTGCACTGGCGGTGGGCTAGCGCATGATCCCTGAACCGAAAGCTGGAACGGGATCATGCGCAAATCAATTGCCACAGCGCCGGGCACTGCGGCCGATTTCAGCCGCCTGGATAAGTTGGGCCATAGCCGTTGGGATAGTATCCGCCATCGGCGCCGTTGCCGATGAGGAAGGCACTGCCGGTGTCAGCGCGCAGCTTTTGGCTGACATCGTCGAGCTGCGCCAGCAACTGCTGATATTGCGTGCTCGGCATGGTTCCATCGCGTGCGGCCCTCTGGGCGGCCCGATCGAGTTGAGCGACCTGCGTGCGCAAGTCACGTGCCTCGCCCGGCTCGAGCTTGTTCGCCCGGATGGCGCCCTGGATACCCGTCTCCACGCTCTGGATCTGATTGATCAAGGCCGTCGCACGCGGGCCGGCGTAAGCGCCAGCAAACGGAACGGCGAGGAGCAGTGTGGCGAGCGTAGCAGTCCTGAGATTCCTGGGAGCGAAGAAGCGCATGGTTGCGTCTCCTTTACTGGGGAAGGCGGTGGTTGGGAGGGTCCTGCCTTCCGGCCGCGGGCCGTCAGGTTCCGTCGCGTCGCGATGAGCGGTTCCACCGCCGGCGGTTCTCGGCCCATGACCAAGGCTAAAAGGCCATGGCGGCAAAGTGTAATTAAAAAAAGGTAATTTTTTTCAGCTCTTGCCGCTGCCGCACCAGTGCCCTAAATGCCGCCGACTTGAGCCGGCTCGACCTGGCCCGACCTGGCGCATGATACAAGCCAAAGGCCTGCAGATCACCGCTCGGTCAGCTTCAACTCGATGCGGCGGTTCTTGTTGCGCGCCTCTTCGGTATCGGCGGGGTCGAGCGGCTGGAATTCGCCGAAGCCGGCCGCGACCAGCCGGTTGGCCGGCACGCCGTTCTCGATCAGGAACTTGACCACCGATGTCGAGCGCGCCGTCGACAATTCCCAATTGTCGCGGTAGCGGCCGGTGCCGGAGAGCGGCTTGTTGTCGGTGTGGCCATCGACGCGCAGCACCCAGTTGATCTCCGGCGGGATTTCCTTTCGCAATTCGATGATGGCATCGGCAAGCTTCTTCATCTCGACCTTGCCGGCATCGTTGATCACCTCGGAGCCGGTCGGGAACAGCACTTCCGACTGGAAGACGAAGCGGTCGCCGACGATACGGATGTTCTCGCGGTCGGCGAGAATTTCACGCAAGCGGCCGAAGAAATCGGAGCGGTAGCGGTTTAGCTCCTGCACGCGTTGCGCCAGTGCGACGTTGAGGCGGCGGCCGAGATCGGCGATCTTGGTGTTGGATTCGCGGTCGCGCGTTTCGGACACGTCGAGCGCTTGTTCGAGCGCTGCGATCTGCCTGCGCAGTGCCGAAATCTGCTGGTTGAGGATCTCGACCTGGCTCAGCGCCTGCTGGCTGATCTGGCGCTGGCTGTCGAGCTCGCCGGAAAGTGCCGTCGCGCGCTGGTTGGCGGCATCGCCGGCACCGGCGCCTTGCGCCAGCAATTGCTCGAGCCGGCTCTTTTCCGCCTCCGACGCGGACAGCGACGCCTGCAAATTGGCAAGGGTGTCCTCCTTGTCCTGCGTCGTCGAGCGCTCCAGCGCCAGAAGCTGGGTCAACTCGTTGATCTGCGAGTTGAGGCGGTTGAGCACCGTGTCCTTGCCGGAGATCTCGCGGCCGAGCAGGAACTGCGCCAGCACGAAAACCGTGAGCAGGAACATGATCGCCAACAGCAGCGTCGACAGCGCATCGACGAAGCCCGGCCAGTAATCGATGCGGCGGTCGGAGCGCCGGCCTCGTGCCAACGCCACGTCAATGCACTCCAGGCTTCTTCAAGGCGTCGGCGATCTTCTCCAGGGTGTTGCGCATCGCCTTCTGCTCGTCGGACTGGGCCTCGACCCAGTCGCGCATGATCTGCTGCTCCGAGCGCATGTTCTTGACCAGGCCGGAAATGCCGTCGGCGAGATTGGCCATGGCGGTGGCGACGCGCGGATTGGAGCCGCCGCCATTCTCCTGCAGAGTGCGCAGCTTTTCCGACAACAGCCGGATTTCCTCGGAGGGTTCGGTCTTGGCCGCGTCGGCAACAACGATGTCGGAGGACAGGTCGGTGACCGAGGACAGCCAGTTTTCGAGTTCGGTATAGAAGCGCGTCTGGGCGCGGCCGGCCTGCAGGTCGAGGAAGCCGAGCACCAGCGAGCCGGAGAGGCCGAACAGCGAGGACGAGAAGGCGGTGCCCATGCCGGCCAACGGAGCGGAAAGCCCCTGCTTCAGGGATTCGAGCACGGCCGCGGCATCGCCGGTGCCGGGATCGAGCGACTCGATGGTTTCGCGGATCGAGCCGATCGTGTTGAGCAGGCCCCAGAAGGTGCCGAGCAGGCCGAGGAACACCAGCAGTCCGACAAGGTAGCGCGACGTGTCGCGGCTTTCGTCGAGCCGGGTGGCGATCGAATCCAGCATGGTGCGCATCGAACTGGTCGAGAAAGCAATCGTCGAGGAGCGGCCGATCATCGCCTTCATCGGCGCCAGCAACACCGGTTCGGTGGTTTCGGAACCGGCGCGGAACGAGTTGACCCAGCGCACCTCGCGGAACAGCCGGCCGACCTGGACGAAGGCCAGCAGGATGCCGACCGCCAGCACGCCGATGATCAGGCCGTTGAGGCCGGGATTGGTGACGAAGGCGGTCGAGATCTGGCGGGTCAGGATGGCGGCGATGAAGGCCACGATGAACAGAAAGATCACCATGGTCAGCAGAAACACCTGCGGGCTCGACAATTTGTGCGGGTCGTAGATCAGAACGTCGGAGCGCCTGCCCATGCCGAAGGATCTGAGAAGAGTCATCCGTGCCCCGTTTCCGATGCCGTCGCCGCCGATCAATTTGTGTTTGCGACTCTAAACGGAATTGTGACGAAATTGAATGGCGCTTGGCAATATTGCCACTGTCCGCGACCGGAGGTCAAAGCCGGTTGATGACCAGGCAGTCGACCATGGCGGCCAGATGCAGGCCGGCGCCGGTGACGACAAAGCCATGCCACAGCGCATTGTGGAAGCGCAGGCCCTTCCAGGCGAAGAAGATCACGCCACAGGAGTAGACGATGCCGCCGGCAACGATGAGCGCGATCGATGTCGCCGGCAGCGTCCGCACGAGCGGCTCCACCAGAACGATACCGCTCCAGCCGATGGCTAGGTAGAAGACGATCGCCAGCCGGTCGAAACGGCCGGGAAGAAAGACCTTGATGGCGATGCCGACCGCCGCGGCGGTCCAGACCAGGACGATCATGGAAACGGCCAGCGGCGAGCCGCCGAGCTGGGCCAGGAAAGGCGTGTAGGTGGCAGCGATCAGCAGATAGATCGCGGCATGGTCGAAGCGCCGCAATATCCATTTTGCCGGCGACGACACCGGCCAGACATTGTAGGCCAGCGAAACCGACAGCACGGTGAGCAGCGAGACTACATAGAAGGCGGCGGCGACGTATTCGCCGGGGCCGGTTCGATAGGCGGCCAGTGCCAGCAGCGTCGAGCCGGCAGCGATCGCCAGCACGATGCCCACGGCGTGGACAATGCCGTCGGCGATGATCTCGGCGCGCGAGTAATGCCAGCGCCCCATGAAGGGAATGTCGAGCTGGGAGAGTTCGCTCTGGGGTTGGGGCCGGCTGTTCGTCATCGATGATCCTGCGCCACCTTATCTGGGCGGCCGCGGGACAGTATTTCAAGCTTTGGTTGCGGTTTTGCGACTGCGGCGGTTCAGCGCGGCGTGCCTCTATCAGCCGGCTGAGAGTGGCCTTTTGATAGTCTTCAACAGCGCGCGCTGGATGAGTTCGTTGCCGGCGACGAGTGAACCGGCGTTCAGCACATCCTGTCCCCCGGCGAAATCGGAGACGAAACCGCCCGCCTCGCGGATCAGCAAAATGCCGGCGGCGACATCCCAGGCCGACAGGCCGGTTTCCCAGAACCCGTCCATGCGGCCGGCGGCGACGTAGGCGAGATCGAGCGAGGCGGAGCCGAGACGGCGGACGCCAGAGACCTCGGCCATGACATTGCGCAACTCGATGAGGAAATTGCCGTGCTGGCCACGCCCGAGATGCGGCATGCCGCAGCCGATCACCGCATCGACCAGCTTGGTGCGGCCGGCGACGCGCAGCCGGCGGTCGTTCATGAAAGCGCCGCCGCCGCGCTCGGCGGTATAGAGCTCATCCATCGCCGGATTGTAGACGACGCCGGCGACGATCTGGCCCTGGCGCTCCAGCGCGATCGAAACGGCAAAGAGCGGAATGCCGTGCAGGAAATTGGTGGTGCCGTCGAGCGGGTCGACGATCCAGCGGTGCTGGCCGTCGTCGCCCTCGATCACGCCGCGTTCCTCCATCAGGAAGGCGTAGCCGGGCCGCGCCTTGGAGAGTTCGGCAAAGACGATGTCTTCGGCCTTGCGGTCGGCCTGGCTGACATAGTCGCCCGGCCCCTTCATCGAGACCTGCAGGTTCTGCACTTCGCCGAAGTCACGCGACAGCGAGCGGCCGGCCTTCATTGCGGCCTGGACCATGACATTGAGGATCGCGGAACGCGCCATTGCTGTTCTTCCTGTCGCTGCGCCTATTTGCCTTGACGCATCATCTTATCCAAAAAGTCTGCAACTCTTTGGGATCACGCCTTAGTCGGCGCGGCGCACGTAAGTGATTTCGTTGGTATCGACGATGATGCGCTCGCCCGAGCCGATGAACGGCGGCACCAGCACGCGGATGCCGTTTTCGAGTATCGCCGGCTTGTAGGACGAGGCTGCCGTCTGGCCCCTCACCACCGGGTCGGCCTCGGTGATGGTCAGCGTCACCTGGTCGGGCAGCGAAATGCCGATCGGCCTTTCGTCATAGAGCTGGACCGTCACCATCATGCCGTCCTGCAGGAAGGCGGCGCGATCGCCGACGAACTCCTTTTGCAATTCGAGCTGCTCGTAGCTTTCGGTGTCCATGAACACCAGCGCGTCGCCCTGCTCGTAGAGGAAAGAAAAATCCTTCAGATCGAGCCGGATCTGCTCGACCGTCTCGGCCGAACGGAAGCGCTCGTTGAGCTTGGTGCCGTTGATCAGGTTCTTGAGTTCGACCTGGTTGTAGGCGCCGCCCTTGCCGGGCTTGACGGTGTTGGTCCTGACCGCCACCCAAAGGCCGCCATCGTGCTCGATGACGTTGCCGGGACGGATTTCGTTGCCATTGATCTTGGCCATGGTGAGGTGATCCGGAAATGAGATGATCGCCGCAAAGGGCAATTTGGCGCCTCCAAGACCACAAATCGCCAGCAGAGGCAAGGAGCGCCTTCCGATGAAGCGGGAACGAAGCTGGCCCGGCAGCGCGGCGTGGCGGCCTCAGTCCGTCCTGACAGTCGCGGTGACGGCCTCGGTCACTGCGTCGGCGACCTCTCTCAAAAGATGCAGGTGCGGCGAACGCAGGACGACAATTCGCAGCGACAGCTCGAGGCCGGGAGCGTCGACCAGGGCAATGCCCTGCGGCAGCTTTTCCCGCAGCAGCCGCCTGGGCAGCAGGCCAAGGCCTTGGCCTCGACGAACCCAGTCGATCTGCAGCGCGCTGTCCTGAATCTCGGCGCCGACCATCAACCTGTGGCCGCCCTCGGCCAGGGCAGCCGCCAGCCGCCGGCGCGCGTCGCAAGGCTCAGGGCTGAGGATCCAGGGCATGGTCTTGACGTCGGCTTGCCGGACAGTGCTTTCGGCAGCGATGACGCCGAGGGCCTCGGTTCCGACAACGCCGTCGCCAGCTTTGGAATTGCTGCCGTCCAGTATGACGGCGAGGTCAAGCTGTCCGCGCTTGTGCTGGTCGGCCAACTCAAGGCTCCAGCCGCTCTTCAGACGCAGCGAGACCTTCGGAAACCGGGCCACGGCATCACCAATGGCGGCGGCCACGGCTTTGTCGCAAAGTCCATGCGCGAGGCCGAGCCGCAGCAGGCCCTCCGGCTCGTCGCCCTTGGCGAATGATCTCAGCGCGGCGACGGCGGCGAGAATTTCCTTGCCGCGTGCCAGCACCTCTACGCCGGCCGGGGTCAGTCGCGACGGCTTTAGCCGGCGGTCGAGCAATTCCGTGCCGAGCATCTCCTCCAGCCGCTGGATCTGGCGGGTGACGGCCGGCTGCGTCAATGGCAGGCGTTGCGCCACCTTCTGAATCGAACCCTCCTCGGCAAAGAGGGCCAGTGTTTTCAGTTCTTCAAGCACGACACACCCGAACATGTCATAGAAGCATAATTATCCTGAACATTATGAATTTGAAATCCGATGGATGGCAAGCGATTTTCTTCCGGCAGGACCCAGCTGGAAAGGAACGACGATGAAGGCGATCGAATTGCAGAGCCCGGGCGGCCTCGAGAACCTCAGAATGGTCGAGCGGCCGATGCCTGAGCCAGGGCGCCAGGAGATGATTGTGAAGGTCAAGGCGACGGCGCTGAACTACCGCGATGCCGAGATCGTTCGCGGCAGCTATCACACGAAGTTTGCATTGCCGCTGGTGCCGCTGTCGGACGGCGTCGGCGAAGTCGTTGCCATCGGCGCCGAGGTCAGCCGGTTCAAGATCGGCGACCGGGTCTGCGGCACGTTCTGGCAGCGCTGGGTCGGCGGCAGTTTCGCCATGGCCGAGCCATCCTATCAACGTGGCGGCCCGATCGACGGGCTGCTCAGCGAATTTGCCCGGCTCGACGAACAGGCGGCGGTGCTGGCGCCGGCCAATCTGAGCGACCTCGAAGCGGCGACGCTGCCATGCGCCGGCGTGACGGCATGGCACGCGCTGTTTACGGAGGGCAGCGTCAAACCCGGCGACACCGTGCTTTGCCTCGGCACCGGCGGCGTTTCGCTGTTTGCGGTGCAGTTCGCCGCCGCTGCCGGGGCGCGCGTCATCGTGACGTCGAGCAGCGACGAGAAGCTTGCGCGGGCAAAGCAACTTGGCGCGCAGGATGGCGTGAACTATCGCAGCGTCCCCGATTGGGCATCGGCCGTGCTGGGATTAACGGATGGCCGCGGCGCCGACCATATCATCGAGGTTGGCGGACCGCAGAGTTTTGCACAATCGCTGAGGGCAGCGGCGCGCGGCGCCCAGATCAACGTCATCGGCTATCTCGGCGGCAGTGACGGCGCCATCAACCCGCTCGACATCTTCCGCCGGCAGGTCCGGGCGCGAGGCATACCGGTGGGCTCACGCGAGTCCTTCGAGGCGATGAACCGCGCCATTGTCGTCAACCGGTTGAGACCGGTGATCGACCGGGTCGTGCCATGGAGCCGGGCCGCCGAAGCCTTTCGGTACCTTGAACACGGCTCTCCCTTCGGCAAGGTCGTGCTCGATCATACGCAATGAGTCCGCCTGATGAGCCTGGTGCAATGAGTCGCGAGACCGCGGTCAGGGCAGGCGGTTGGCCCGTTGCAGCGCCTGCTGCGTCTGCTCGTCGGTCAGGCCCTGCAGGAAATCGTCCATCTCTTGGTCGATGAGCCCGGCGCGGCGGGCGACAACATACCAGGCGCCGGCGAGGATCAGATCCGGGTCGGTGCCGATGCCGTTCATGTAGAGCTTGGCGAGACGGTTCTGGGCGGCGACATTGCCGCCCTCGGCGGCCTGCTTCATCCAGTTGAAGCCGGATTTCAGGTCGCGGGCGCCGCCGCGCCCCTCGATCATCCAGGTTGCGAGATCGATCTGTGCCGTGTCGTAGTTCTGCCGCGCGGCCTGTGCCAGCAGGCCGCGGGCGCGGACATCGTCGCGCGGCTTGCCGCCGGCGCCATTGGCGTAGACCTGTGCCATCGCATATTGTGCGTCGGCAAGCCCGGTCGCGGCAGCGCGCTCGTAATAGGACACGGCTTTGGCAATACCGGCATCGCCGGGCTCCTGTTCGACCATCAGCTGCGCAAAATTGAACTGCGCCAGGCGGTTGCCGGCCTCGGCGGCGGCCTGCATCAGCGCATAGGCTTCCTTCTCGTCCTTTTTGACGTAGCGGCCGTCGAGCAGCATCAGCGCATACTGGAATTGCGATTCCGGCACGCCCTGCTCGGCGGCAAGCGCATACCACTTCGCCGCCCCTGCCGCGTCGACCGGCACGCCGAGGCCGCGCGACAATATCTCGGCCACCAGCGTCTGTGCCGCCGGATCGCCGTTTTGAGCGCGCGAAAGCGCAAGGTTGTAGGCCGTCTTGTAGAGTCCGCGTTGAAAGGCGCCGTAGGCAGCGTCGGACGGCTTTGCGCCGAAGCGGTCGGGGTTGATGGTATCGGCCGACGGCAACGGGGCGGTGGTGGCGGGCTGCGGCAATTGTGCGGCGATCGGCTTGTCGGCAGGTTCGCTGGAATCCGGCCTGGGCTGCGGCAGCGGAACGGGTTCCGCCGCTATCGCCTGCGTCACGGCCGTTGCGAGAAAGGCGCTGAAAAGGATTTTCCGCGAGAGCACGTCAGTCCTCGAAGCGCGGCGCGGTTTCGTCGAGCAGCGCGTTGGCGGCGGCAACCGCCATCTTCGGATCGACGCCGTCGGCGAAAACGGCGCTGGACAGCGCCACGAATTCGGCGCCGGTGGCGGCGACCGCTTCCACCGAGGCAAGATCCGATCCGGCCATGACGATGCAAGGGATCTGGATCACGTCCGCCCACCATTGCCCGAGCGACAGGTTGCGCGGGTGCGGCTCAGGCTTGTTGTCGTAGCCGAAGCGGCCGAAGAAAATGTAATCAGGCCTGACCTCGCCGAGTTCCAGCGCATCGTCGCGGGTCTTGGCGCCGCCGGTGCCGACCATCATCCTGGCCTGGAAATGTTCGATCGTTTCGGCGAGCTCGTCCTTGCCGACCTCGACATGGATGCCGTCGGCCTGGACACGGCCGGCGATGCGGGTGTCGCCGGCAATGATGACGGCAATGCCGGCCGCTTGCGCCACCGGCACGATCTGCTCGGCAAAGGCTTGGAAAGAGGCCTCGTCCATACCGTTTTCCGGCAGAATGAGCGAGGCGACGTCACCGCCGTCGAAGGCCGCGGCGATGCGCTCGGCCGGCACGTTCGGCGGCGCGATCAGCACGATACGGCAGCGGTTGGGCGGCGTTGCGTCATTCATTGGTGTTCGGTCCCGGTTATCGCCTATGCCGGGCGAAGATGGTTGCATTGCGGCATAGAGCAAAGTGCGGGGATTGAACAGGCGGCAGGGGGATCACGTTTGCCGTCAACGATTCCATGGGGCTCGGCGCATGGCTGCCGTTTGCCCGAAATTCTCCTCGCCTGGTCGCTTGCGGCCCTACGCAGGCACCTTCGATTTCCACAGCGACCAGCCGAGATTCATGCCGGCGGCGGCGACCAGGATGGCGGCGGCGCCGACGATCTGCGCCGGATGCAGCCGATGGCCGAAGGCGACGACATCGACGAGGATGGCGACGACGGGATAGATGAAGGACAGCGATCCCTGCAGATGCGTCGGCAGCTTCTGGATGGCGCCGTACATGAGGATGTACATCAGACCGGTATGGACGATGCCGAGTGTCGCCAGCATGACCCAGCTCCGCGCATCGACGGGAAGGTGGGTGAGATTGGCGAAGGGTGCCAGCATGAGAACGCCGACGCAGACCTGGATCAGGGCGATCAGGTGCGGCGGCGTGCCTTTGAGCTTCTTGGTGACGATAGCCGCAACGGCCCAGAAGAAAGCCGCGGCCAGCGCCATCGCAATGCCGGTAAAGTAATCCGTACCATGATCGCCTGCATCGGGCGCGGCCTGCACGATCAGCAGCATGCCGGAAAAGGCGATGCCGAGCCAGGTCAGCTTGGTCACCGTCAGCCGTTCGGAGAAGAAGAGCGCGCCAAAACTCACCAGCATGAAGGGCTGCGTGTTGTAAACGGCCGTGGCGATCGAGATCGACGCGCGGGAAAACGCGCTGAACAGCAACAGCCAGTTGATAACGATGGCAGCACCGCCGAGAGCCGCGATCGCGACAATGCGAAGCGACAGCCTGCCACGCAGCAGTCCCAGCGCCGCGCAGATGATCAGCAGCGTTACCGCCCCGAAAGCACAGCGCCAGAACACCACGTCCATGATAGGCTGGCCGGAAAGGACGACGAACCAGCCGATCGTGCCGAGGATCGCCATCGCCGCCGTCATTTCGATCGTGCCGCGTACCGTGTTGTCCATGGATGCTCCTGAAACCCGTTGAGATTTTATAATCCCACAGCGGATCGGGTCTTTCCATGACTTCTAGCTGGTGATATGCAGGACGAACCTCATTAAATTAGGTAAACATCGGCTTTTTCTTGGAATTGTAAAATGCTGGACGAGCTCGATAGAAAGCTCCTCGATATCCTGGTCAAGGATTCACGGACCTCGCTGAAGGAACTGGCGCTGCAGGTCGGGTTGTCGTCACCAAGCGTTTCGGAGCGGCTTCGGCGGCTAGAGGATCGCGGCGTCATCCGCGCGTTCACCATCGACATCGATCCGCAGGCGCTCGGCTACGCCTTGCAGGCGATCGTTCGCATCCGGCCATTGCCGGGCAAGCTGCACATCGTCCAGAAGCTGATCGAGGAAATCCCGGAATTCGGCGAATGCGACAAGGTGACGGGCGATGACTGCTTCGTTGCCCGGCTGTTCGTCCGCTCGATCGGCGAGCTCGACGGGATTCTCGACCGCATCGCCGACAAGGCCGAAACCAGCACCGCCATCATCAAGGCGCAGCCGATCCGGAGACGCCCGCCGCCGCTCGACATGCCAAACATGTGACGGGTTTCGGTGGCGTGGCCCACATATTTGCGGTCGCGGTCTGGCCATTTCTGGTCTATTCCAGAGTTCAACTTTCCCTCCAGCGTCCCTTCCCCATGTCAGGCCTGCTCGTCGATCCCTGGTTCTATGCCGCGGCCATTCCGGCCGTCATCCTCGTCGGCCTGTCGAAAGGCGGCTTCGGCGGCGCCGTCGGCTTTGTCGGCGTGCCATTGATGGCGCTGACCATGCCGCCGGTTCAGGCTGCCGCAATTCTTCTGCCAATTCTGTGCCTGATGGACATTGTCTCGGTGTGGACGTGGTGGGGTATCTTTGACCGCAAGATGCTGGCCGACATGATGCCGGGTGCCGTGATCGGCATTGCCCTTGGCTGGCTGACGGCGGCACTTGTAACCGAAGAGATGGTGCGGCTGATCGTCGGCGCGGTTGCCTTGATCTTCGTGCTGCGCTGGCTCTATTTGCAACTCCGCCACGGTGCCGGCCACGCAGCGGAGCCCAACCGCGTCGCCGCGGGCTTCTGGGGTACCGTTGCCGGGTTCACCAGCTTCATCGCCCATGTCGGCGGCCCGCCTTTTCAGGTCTATGCGCTGCCGATCAGGCTCGATCCGAAGGTGCTGTCGGGCACCGCGGCGATCTTTTTCGCCGTCACCAATGCGCTGAAGCTCATCCCTTATTTCGCGCTCGGCCAGTTCGACACCACCAATTTGACCGCGTCGGCGGTGCTGATGCCACTGGCGCCGCTGTCGACAATCGCCGGCGCCTGGCTGGTGCGGCGGATGCGGCCGGAGCTGTTCTATCCCTTCACCTATGCGACCGTGGCGGTCGTCGCGGTCAAGCTTCTGTGGGACGGCATCGCCGGCCTCCTGTAAGACGGCGGCCCCATTCGGCCGCCGCCGGATTCCTTACACCTCAGGCGGCACTCGGCAGCAGCTGCCGCGTCCTGCCAAGCGCCAGGGCAATGCCGGTTGCCAGTACGAGCGCCATGCAGCCCAGAATGGTGATGTCGTGCAGCGTCGGCTTCAGCACCATGTCCGCGATGATCACCAGCATCACCGAATAGTCGAAACGCGCGGCGCTGAGGACGCGCTGGCCCTGGGCAAGCACTGCCGGCGTCACGCCATCCTTGGCGATCATGCCTGCCATGCGGTCGGCAGTCGGCTTGAAGATGAACATGCCGATGCAGAAGGTCGTCGCATAACCGGCAAGGCCGATCAGCACCCACAGATCGGAAAAGCCGACCCAGAAGCCGCACATGATGAGGCCGAAAAGCAATGTCAGCATCGACATCGGCGCGAAGAACCGGTTGCCGAGCTCGCCGGTAGCGCGCATCGCCTGCAGCATGCCTTCGACGTTTCCAGCGCGGTCGGCGCGTACCGCGAGCAGCATCAGCGTGAAGCCGCCGCCGACCCAGAGGATCGCCGAGACGATATGCAGAAATTTAACGGCCGAGTACCAGTCCATTATTCGCTCCTTGAGAGATTTGATGATTTGCCGGAGCGCAAGGTTTGCTCCGCCTCGTTGCGAGGAACGGGCGTTTAGCGCGGCGCCTGTTTCGGAACGATGTCGCGCGCAGTGCCGTTTTGTTTCGGTAAGCCGGTCACCATGTGGAGGAAACCATGGCGCAAGCGTCGCCCCTACTTTCCAGCCGGTGGTGTAAACGGCGCCGTGGCCAGTCAGCTGTGCTGTTACGGCACAGATGCTGGGCGCTTGATCGAAAAATATGCCCCGCGTTAAGGCTTCGTTAAGCTTTACAGGCGTTTACTATGTCCATCCAGTGATCTGGATTCTTACCGAGTGGTTGGAGCCACTTTGTTTGACGCCTCCCTGTTAAACTCCTGAGAGCCGCCTTATCCGCGGCTCTTTTTTTGTGCGCCGGCATGGGAGTCCTTCCGGCTAATTGCGGCCGTTAACCGTTTGTTAAACATGTGCTTGCCTTCGCTGGCAGCGAAGCGCATTTTCAAGCTTCAGTCGTTTAGGCTGACGGATATGGCGGCCAAGAGCCGAATCGGCCGGCTGTCAGGCAAGTGCAGGGGGCGTAGCGATGAACGAGCCTTCGAAGGCGAGCGCGAAAACCATCAAGCTGGCGGAGCGCCGGGTTTTCTCCCAATCCTTCAAGCCGCTCTATCAGGAAGGCATGGGCCTGGTCGAGCAGGCGGCCGAATATCTCGACGGCAAGGGCCGCGCCGAGGCCAAGAAGCTGTCGAGGCTGGCGGCGACGCTTTATGCGGCCGAATCGATGCGGCTGACCACCAGGCTGATGCAGGTCGCCTCGTGGCTGCTTTTGCAGCGGGCGGCGAATTCCGGCGAGATGACCCGCGATCAGGTGGCCTCAGAAAAATCCAAGGTGCGTCTCGACACTGCCTCGGCGCATGACGAGGCGCCCGGCTGGGCCGAGCTGCCGAAGGATTTCATCGACCTCGTCAACCGTTCGCTGCGGCTGCAGGCGTTGGTGCGCCGGATGGACGAGGAGATCTATGGCGGCCTTGCCGAGGTGCCGCCGTCGAGCCGTCGCCTCAATCCGGTCTCCGACCAGATCACGCTGCTCAACACGGCTTTCGCCCGCGGCTGAGAGAACGTTTCATAATTCTACTCCGGCGGCCATCTAGACTAACCGCGAAGGGATGGGCTCGCGATCATCAGGCGGGGAGAATCACGCAGCAGCAGGCGCGATCCGACCTCCACGATAGACCTGATCGCTGGGAGCAACTCCTGCCCCAATGACGTCAGCTCATACTCCACGGTCGGCGGCGATGTCGGCATCACGTGGCGTGCGAGGACGCCACGCTCCTCGAGATCGCGCAACCTGCCGGTCAGCACCTTCGCCGAAATGGCTGGGATATCGCGGCGCAATTCGGAGAACCGGCGCGGGCCGTCGCTCAAGGACCAGAGCACCTCGGGTGTCCAGCACCCGCCAAGCAGCGCCATGCACCTCGACATGGGGCAGCCGGGAAGCGCCTTCACCTTCGTTCGCATCCTGAGGACCATCGCGCATCTTCCATGAGACTTTCCAGTTGGTTACCGGAAAATGATGGTAACTACAAGATACGTGGTTTCCGATGGTAACGAGAGCCGCTATCTGAGGCTCTCAATCCATCCAACCACGAAATGGACAGAACGATGTACGCAATAACTGGAGCAACAGGACAGCTTGGCCGTCTCGTGATCGACGCACTGCTGAAGACAGTTCCGGCCAGCCGGATCGTTGCGGCGGTTCGTGATCCGGCAAAGGCCAGCGATCTTGTCCAACGCGGCGTAGTCGTGCGGGAGGCGGACTATAATCGTCCCGACACGCTCCCGATGGCGCTGGCCGGCGTCGATAGACTGCTGCTGATTTCCTCGACCGAAGTCAGCGGCCGCTTGCCGCAGCATCGGTCAGTGATCAAGGCCGCCCAACGGGTGGGGGTTTCGCTGATCGCTTACACAAGCATGCTGCATGCGGACACGTCTCCCGCGAGGCTCGCGGTCGAACATCGGCAGACGGAGGAGGTCATCGCGGCCTCCGGCCTACGCGCCGTCATCCTGCGCAACGGCTGGTACACCGAGAACCATCTGACGGCGCTCCCGGCGGCTCTGGAGCACGGCGCCTTCATCGGCGCCGCAAATGAGGGGCGCTTCTCGTCCGCGGCGCGGCAGGATTATGCCGAGGCCGCGGCCGTGGTGCTGACGAGCGAGGATCAAGCAGGGAGGACTTACGAGCTCGCCGCGGACCAAGCCTTCACGCTCGCCGAGCTTGCGGCGAAGGTCTCGCGGCAATCGGGCAAGGCGATCGCCTACAACGATCTTGCCGGGGCGGCCTATGAGGGTGTGTTGACAGGCGCCGGGCTGCCCGCCGATCTCGCCGCTATCCTGGCCGATGCCGACATTGCAGCCTCACGCGGAGCGTTGTTCGATGACGGCGGCGCCATGAGCCGGCTGATCGGTCGACCGACAACGCCACTGGAGAGCGTCGTTGCGGCAGCATTGCGCGGTTGAAACCGAGATGGCTGTCACATCCGCCAAAGGATCAGAGGACCGTCTGTCGCTCGCGCCAACAGTTATTCAAACGACTAGACTAGCGCAGCCTTCTGCGCTTCCGGTGCTCGCGTACTTATGTACGCTCCGCTCCGGTTCTCGAAAACCACGCTATCTGTCTCGCCAGAGCGATTCTCAAACATTCTCTAACCAGACTCGGCTTGCTGTTTCTGGTTTGTTCACTTTTCGCTGGCATCGCTGTCCCCCGAAGGTAGACTTGACGGATGGGGGAAGCGATTCGCATCATCGGCATCGATCCGGGGCTTAGGCGCACCGGCTGGGGCATCGTCGAGAGCCTCGGCAATTCGCTGCGCTTCGTCGCTTCCGGAACGGTACGGTCCGACGACAAGGCCGCCCTGGCGTTGCGTCTTTGCCAGTTGCATGACGGGCTCGCCGAGGTCCTGCATGCCGCGATGCCGCACGAGGCGGCGGTCGAGCAAACTTTCGTCAACAAGGACGCCGCAGCGACGCTCAAACTCGGCCAAGCACGCGGCATCGCCATGCTGGTGCCGGCGCGTGCCGGCCTTGTCGTTGCCGAATATGCGCCAAACGCCGTCAAAAAGGCGGTGATCGGAGTCGGCCATGGCGACAAGAAGCAGATCCACATGATGGTCAAGGTGCTGATGCCGAAGGCGACTTTCGACAGCGATGACGCCGCCGACGCGCTGGCTATCGCCATCTGTCACGCGCATCACCGGCAGAGCATCGCCTACAGGATGGTGGCGCTGGCCGGATAAGTATGTTCTTGACTTGTTCTCCAGTGGGCAATAAGTAATACCAACGAGGTATTACCATGCGCGTTACCACCAAGGGCCAAGTGACCATCCCGAAGGAAATACGGGATCATCTGGGTATCGGCCCGGGCTCGGAGGTGGAGTTCGTCCCCACCGAGGACGGGGCTCGTGTCATAGCCGTCGACGAAAACATGTCGGAGGAGGAAGCCTCGCGCAGATTCAGCCAGATGCTCGATCGTATGGCCGGTACGCTGGATCTGGGAGGCATGACGACGGACGGATATATGGAATGGCTGAGGGGCCCACGTGAAGATCTCGACATTGATTGACACAAATGTCCTGATCGACGTTTGGGGTCCTGCCGGACGGGAGACGAAATGGTCGGCATCCGCGATTACCGCATGCCGGCGCGACGGCGCACTTGTTATCAATGCAATCGTCTGGTCCGAACTCGCGCCGTTGATTGCAACGGAACACGCCCTTCGCCAAGCTGTCGACATGCTCAAGATGGATCGCGAATTCCTGCCGTGGGAAGCAGCCTTCCTCGCCGGTGTCACGCATTCCCGCTATCGCCGCTCCGGCGGCCTGCGCGAACGAACGCTGCCGGATTTCTTTATTGGAGCCCATGCGGTTGTCGCTGGGCATCGCCTGCTGACGCGCAATGCTGCGCGCTATCGCGGCTATTTCCCGGACCTCGATATCATCTCTCCGGAAACCCACCCGGCATGATCGGCACGCTCAAATGATCGGCAAGCTAAAAGGCACGCTGGATGAGATCGACGAGGATTTCTGCATCGTCGACGTGCATGGCGTCGGCTATGTCGCCTACTGCTCGGCGCGCACGCTGGCGGCATTGCCGCGGCCGGGCGAGGCGGTCGTGCTGTTCATCGAGACCTATGTGCGCGAGGACATGCTGCGGCTCTATGGGTTCCAGTCGGTGCTGGAGCGCGAATGGTTCCGGCTGTTGATGAACAATGTGCAAGGCGTCGGCGCCAAGGTGGCGCTGGCCATCCTGTCGACGCTGGCGCCGACCGATCTCGCCAATGCGATTGCGTTGCGCGATATCGCCATGGTCAGCCGTGCGCCGGGCGTCGGCAAGAAGGTGGCGGAGCGCATCGTCACCGAATTGAAGAACAAGGCGCCGGCCTATGCGGGCACTGCCTCCGGCACTATCGGCCTGAAGCAGGAGCTCGGCGAGGGCGTCGCCTCGGCGCCGATTACCGACGCCGTCTCGGCGCTGGTCAATCTCGGCTATTCGCGCGACACCGCCGCCAATGCAGTGGCGGCGGCGCTGAAGACGGCAGGCGAGGAGGCGGACGCCTCGAAGCTGATCCGCTTCGGGCTGAAGGAGCTGGCACGGTGAGACGTTGCCCGACAAATAAATTCCGACTAGGAACAAGAGCATGGTCGGATATGCAAGCTTGACCTCCAGGGGGCAGCTTACGATTCCAAAGAAAGTCCGGAACGAGTTGTCGCTCAAGTCAGGCGATACTGTTGCGTGGACGGTCGTGGATGGTCTCCTGATAGGAACGCCGCGCAATCTCGAATTTGCCGACCTCGCTGGATTTCTAGGCGATCCACCTGACGGGCCTGCTGCGCTGGAACAGATCGACGCGGCGGTAAGAGATGCAGTGGGCCGCCATGTTGTTGGCGAGGAGCACGGCGACGAACGAGAGGGTGCCGGGTGACGTTGATCGGTATCGATACAAACTTTTTCTTTCGGGCGGTATGCGCATGAGCCTTTCGCCACGCCTCATTGCTCCCGACAGACGCGGCGAGGACGCCGAGCAGACCTTGCGGCCGCAGACGCTCGGCGACTTCGTCGGCCAGGCGGCGGTGCGGGCCAATCTCAAAGTGTTCATCGAAGCCGCCAAGGGCCGCAGCGAAGCGCTCGACCATGTGCTGTTCGTTGGCCCGCCTGGGCTCGGCAAAACGACGCTGGCGCAGATCATGGCGCGCGAGCTTGGCGTCAATTTCCGCTCGACCTCGGGTCCGGTCATCGCCAAGGCCGGCGATCTGGCGGCGCTGCTCACCAACCTCGAAGACCGCGACGTGCTATTCATCGACGAGATCCACCGGCTCAACCCGGCGGTCGAGGAAATCCTCTATCCGGCGATGGAGGATTTCCAGCTCGACCTGATCATCGGCGAGGGGCCGGCGGCGCGCTCGGTCAAGATCGACCTGGCCCGCTTCACGCTTGTCGCCGCCACCACCCGGCTCGGCCTTTTGACCAACCCGCTGCGCGACCGGTTCGGCATTCCGGTGCGGCTCAATTTCTACTCGGTCGAGGAACTCGAGCAGATCGTGCGGCGCGGCGCCCGCATCCTTGCCATGCCGCTCGGCGACGACGGTGCTTTGGAGATCGCCCGGAGGGCGCGCGGCACGCCGCGCATCGCCGGCCGGCTGTTGCGCCGGGTGCGCGACTTCGCCAGCGTTGCCGGCGACGGCCATGTCGACCGCAAGATCGCCGATGAGGCGCTGACGCGGCTGGAGGTCGACGGGCTCGGCCTCGACGCGCTCGACCGCCGTTATCTGTCGATGATCGCCCGGAATTTCGGCGGCGGGCCGGTCGGCATCGAGACCATCGCGGCCGGGCTTTCCGAGCCACGCGATGCCATCGAGGACATCATCGAGCCCTTTCTGATCCAGCAAGGCTTCATCATGCGCACCCCGCGCGGCCGCGTGCTGGCGGCCAATGCCTGGCGGCATCTCGGCCTCGACGCGCCAAAGGACCTGGCGCAGCAGCAGATCAGCCTGTTCCAGGAAGAACCCTAAGTTCCGCTACTTATGGCTTCGGTGCTGGCAGTTCCCCGGCCCAGCCCTCCAGGTCTTGATCATCGCCGGTCTATGCGCAAAACAGGTGTTGCTTGAAACAGGGCCTGTCGGGCCAAAAGGACAGCGCAATGGACGATCACGGTGAATCGGCATTGTCCGCCGGACTTTCCGGCGCGCTGACGGAATTCGGCCATCGACTGATGGCGCGGGTCTATTATGCAGACACCGATTTTTCCGGCGTCGTCTACCACGCGCGCTATCTCGAATTCTTCGAGCGCGGCCGTTCCGACTATCTGCGGCTGGCCGGCGTCCACCACACCGAGCTTGCCGACGGCAAGCATGGCGAGAAAATAGTCTGGGTGGTGCGGCGCATGGAGATCGATTTCCGCGGTTCGGCCCGCATGGACGACATCCTGACCATCGACACGCGCACCGACGAGATTTCCGGCGCCCGCATCGTCATGGCGCAGCAATTGAAGCGCGGCAGCGAAGTGCTGGTCGAGGCGCGTGTCGAAGCGGCGATCGTCGGCGAGAACGGGCGGCCGCGGCGCTTTCCCAAGGACTGGATCGCAGCCTTCATGCCCAGAACGCGCAAATAAAGGTTCAGAGGCGGACGATCCCGGAGCTCCCGGTCCAGGCCAGAATCGCGAGGCGGCCTATCAGGGCGCGGCAATGCGCCGCGCTGTACGTCCTAACCCATCCTTAACCATAACGGTCCATGAAGGGATTGGTTAAGATTGGAAGAATCCAAGCGCCTTCCTTTCACCAATATTTGCCCCGAAAAGGCCGCCAACGGTGCATTTGGGGTTATTCCGCAAGCTTAACGCGAACGGACCACAAGGGATGCCCATGGGCCAGCCGCCAGCCACGCCCGGAAAATCTTTAAGGACGTAACATGGAAAACATCGCTCTCGCCGACCCGGGCGTGCATTTATCGATTTGGGCCTTGTTCATGCAGGCCGGTTGGGTGGTCAAGCTGGTCATGATCGGCTTGCTCTGCGCCTCGATCTGGACCTGGGCGATCATCGTCGACAAGCTCGTCGCCTATGCCCGCATGCGGCTGGCGCTCAACCGCTTCGAACAGGTGTTCTGGTCGGGACAGTCGCTGGAAGAGCTTTACCGCACCCTCGCCGACCGCAAGACGACCGGTATGAGCGCGATCTTCGTCGCCGCCATGCGCGAATGGAAGAAAAGCTTCGAGAAGGGCGCGAAATCGCCGCTCGGCCTGCAGACCCGCATCGACAAGGCGATGGATCTGGCGTTGACCCGCGAAATGGAAAAGCTGGAAGGGCGGCTCGGCTTCCTCGCCACCACCGGCTCGGCGGCGCCGTTCATCGGCCTGTTCGGCACCGTGATCGGCATCATGACCTCGTTCCAGGCGATCGCCGCCTCGAAGAACACCAGCCTGTCGGTGGTCGCGCCCGGCATCGCCGAAGCGCTGCTGGCGACAGCCATCGGCCTGCTCGCCGCCATCCCGGCCGTCATCGCCTACAACAAGCTGTCGTCGGACGCGAGCAAGATCGCGGTGCGCATGGAAGGGTTCGCGGATGAGTTCTCCGCCATACTCTCGCGCCAAATCGATGAAAAAGTCGCGCAGAAGGCCTGAGGAACGATCATGGGAATGTCCGTAAGCGCAGGTGGCGGAGGACGCGGCGGGCGCGGCCACAGGCGGCGCGGCCGCCATCACGCGCTGATCTCGGAGATCAACGTCACGCCGATGGTCGACGTGATGCTGGTGCTGCTGATCATCTTCATGGTCGCGGCGCCGCTTCTGACGGTCGGCGTGCCGATCGACCTGCCGGATACCCAGGCCAAAGCGATGAACGCCGATACGCAGCCTATAAGCGTGTCCATCAACTCGGCCGGTCAGATCTACCTCCAGGAAACCGAGATCCCGATCGAGGAGCTGGTGGCAAAGCTGCAGGCGATCTCGAAGACCGGCTATGAAGAGCGCATTTTCATCAGGGGTGACAAGTCCACCGACTATGGCACTGCCATGAAGGTGATGGCCCGCATCTCGGCTGCTGGCTACAAGAATATCGGCCTGGTTTCACTGCAGGAACAGGATCAGTAGACGCAAGATGAGGACCGGCCTCACCACATCGGTGATCTTGCATACGGTGGCGATCGCCTTCGGGCTGTTCACGTTGTCCTCGCCGCCCGCGATGCCTGCGTCCGATGCGGAATCGGTGTCGGTCGAGATCGTGCCGATGGAAGCGACGGCACAGGTCCTGCAAGGCGACAAGAAGGCTGTAATGCACGACAAGCCGGCGCCGGTACCGACGCAGCGTCCCGACATCGTTCCCGATGCCCAGAAAGTCGGCGATAACAGCGTCGACACCGACAAGCCGCCGACACCTGAGGCCAAGCCCCAGCCAGTCGACATGACGGCGGCTCCGCCACCCGCGCCGACGCCGGTCGAAAAGCCCAAGCCCGAGGACGTGCCGAAGCCGAAGGAAGAGCCGAAGCCTATTCCCGCTACGGAGGTGGCGCCGGTGCCGCAGCCGAAGGAAGAGGTCAAGCCCGAACCTGTCAAGCAGACCGAGCCCAAGCCGACGCCGGCCAAGGAGCCGACGCCCACGCCGCCGCAGGACAAGACTGCCGCGATCGATCCGCAGCCCGAGGTCAAGCCGGATGCCGTCGCCGAGGCGATTGCCAAGCAACCGCCAACCGAGGAGGCGCAGCTTCCGGACTCGGCGCCAGCACCCGAGGCTCGGCCAAAGCCGCAGCCGGCCCAGGCCGAGAGCGCCAAGGCACCGGAGCGCAAGGACGCCGACAAGCCGGTCAAGGAAGCCTCATCCAAGCCGAAATCGGACGACAAGCAATTCAACGCCGACGAGATTTCGGCTTTGCTCGACAAGCGGAAGCCGTCCGGCGGCGGCGCCAAGCGCTCGACCCAGCAGGCATCGCTCGGCGGCGAGAAGGATCAGGGCCAGAAGCTTTCGAAATCGGAGCAGGGGGCATTGGAGGCCCAGCTTGGTGGTTGCTGGACGCTTCCGGCAGGGCTCGAGGGTTCGGAGAATTTCGTCGTCGTGGTCCGGTTTAATCTGGACGCCTCCGGCAAGCTGGATGGCCGGCCGAGCGTTGAAAAGTCGAGCGGAAACCGCCCGTTTGACGAAAGCGCAGTGCGCGCGGTTCAGAAATGCGATGTGGCCGGCCTGCAGGTTCCGGCGGGCAAGCAAGACATCTGGTCCGACGTTCGGGTCACTTTTGACCCCAGGGAGATGCTCGGTCTTTAGGCCCGGCGCTACAGAATCAGCGAAAGAAGCGAGAAGACATGAAATCCATCCTCAAGCCGCTCCTGACGATCGCAGCGATGGCGCTGGGTATGACTGTTGCTGTCACCCTGCCGGCGCGGGCGCTCGTTGAGCTCAACGTCAACAAGGGCAATGTCGAGCCGTTGCCGATCGCCATCACGGACTTCCAGGGCGGCGATGCGCTCGGCGCCGAGATTTCCGGCATCGTCAGTGCCGACCTGAAACGCTCCGGCCTGTTCGCGCCGATCGACAAAAGCGCTTTCATTGAAAAGATCTCGAACCCGGATGCCACGCCGCGCTTCGAAGACTGGAAGGTGATCAATGCGCAGGCGCTGGTCACCGGCAGTGTCGGCAAGGAGGCTGACGGCCGCATTCGCGCCCAGTACCGGTTGTGGGACACGTTTGCCGGCCAGCAGATGTCGGGCGAGCAGTTCTTCGCCAACGACGCCAATACCAGGCGCGTCGCCCATATCATCGCCGATGCGATCTACGAGCGGCTGACCGGCGAGAAGGGCTATTTCGACACGCGCGTCGTCTTCATCGACGAGTCCGGTGCCAAGAATGCGCGCAAGAAGCGGCTTGCCATCATGGACCAGGACGGCGCCAACGTCCGCTATCTCTCGAACGGCAAATCGATCGTGCTGACGCCACGCTTCTCGCCGAACCGGCAGGAAATCACCTACATGTCCTATGAAAGCGGCCAACCACGGGTGTATCTTTTGCAGATCGAGACGGGGCAGCGCGAGCTGGTCGGCAATTTCCCCGGCATGACGTTTGCGCCGCGCTTTTCGCCGGACGGCCAGAAGGTAATCATGAGCCTGCTGCGCGATGACGGCAATTCCAACATCTTCGCCATGGATCTGAGAAGCCGCTCGACAACCAGGCTCACCAACTCGACCGCCATCGACACCTCACCGTCCTACTCGCCTGACGGCAGCAAGGTGGTGTTCACCTCGGATCGCGGCGGCCGCGCGCAGATCTATGTGATGGGCGCCGACGGCTCGGGCCAGACCCGCATCTCGTTCGGCGACGGCGTCTATTCGACGCCGGTGTGGTCGCCGCGCGGCGATCTCATCGCCTTCACCAAGCAGACCGGCGGCGAATTCCAGATCGGCGTCATGCGCACCGACGGTTCGGGTGAGCGCATCCTGTCCACCGGCTTTCAGCAGGAAGGGCCGACCTGGGCGCCCAACGGCCGGGTGCTGATGTTCTTCCGCGATTCCAATGGCGGACCAAAACTTGTTTCGATCGATCTCACCGGCCGCAACGAACAGTCGATCCCGACGGCGAACTTCGCCTCGGATCCGGCCTGGTCGCCGCTGCTGGAGTGATGGAAGAAGAACTGAGGAATTGAAGAACTGAAGAACTGAGGAGATGGAGAAGCCGGGGCGCTACGTTGAGCGCGCGAGGGACCTGGAGGTCTACGCGGTTTCTCTTGAGGTGCATAGAGTCACGCCTGCTTTTCCGAAAATTGAGCAATACGCGCTAGCCGATCAATTGCGTCGCTCGAGTAAGGCAATCTGCGCCAATTTAGCTGAGGGATTTGCCAAGCAGAGCCATTCCAAAGCCGAATTCGCTCGCTTCGTTTCGATGGCGGTGGGGTCATGCAGCGAAGTGGAGACGTGGATATGTTACGCGTTCGATCTTCAATACATCACGCAGTCCCAACTCGACGCCTGGCGGCAATCTTATGCCCAAATCCATGGGATGCTCGTGAGCCTCAGAGAGAAGCTGACGTAATTCCTTTTTCTTCAATTCCTCAGTTCCTCAGTTCTTCAGTTCCTCAATTCCCTCTTTTTCATGTTTTGGCCGCATTTCCGCCTACGGTCCGCGCTCATTGTCGCCTTTGAGTAGCCCTCGGCAGAACGGTTGCGGACGGCAGCCGAAACCAAATTTTAACCGTGTTTCTTGAGCGCCGGTTAACCCAAACGTGGTTACTGGACGATCAATGAAATCACTCGAATTGCGAAGGAGAGGCGGCATGGGCCGTATCGCAGCACTTACCACAAACCCGGTCATGATCGCGCTGGTCGCGATGCTCGCGATCACCGGTTGCGCCTCGAAGAAGACGCCGAACAGCGCCGCCGATCTCGGCCTCAACGGCGCCGGCGCGGCAACGCCCGGGTCGGCCCAGGACTTTACCGTCAACATCGGCGACCGCATCTTCTTCGATACCGATTCGTCCTCGATCCGCGCCGACGCGCAGACGACGCTGTCGCGCCAGGCGCAGTGGCTGAACCAGTACAAGCAGTATGCCATCGTCATCGAAGGCCATGCCGACGAGCGCGGCACGCGCGAATACAATCTGGCGCTCGGCGCCCGCCGTGCTGCCGCCACACGCGACTTCCTGGTCGCCAAGGGTGTTTCGGCGCAGCGCCTGAAGACCATTTCCTACGGCAAGGAGCGTCCGGTCGCGGTTTGCGACGACATCTCCTGCTGGTCGCAGAACCGCCGCGCCGTAACCACGCTGGGCGGCGCCGGTTCTTGATCGGCATAAATGCAACACTTGGTGCGAAAGGCGGCCAAAAGGCCGCCTTTTTCATATCTGCTCGCTCCAAACAAAATTTGGCCGAAGTCTCACGTCCTGTTAAGAGCCGAGAGCGTCTGGCTAGTCCCCAGTTGACTGGTCTACTTCGAATGAGAGGCGCGCAACAATGGTTTCACGGCGAGAGGCACATGCATTTCAGATCGGTCTTGAGCGGCACGCTTGCGCTGCTGCTCGTATCAAGTATCGCGGCATTTGCTGACGGGGCAAACGGCACCGGGCAGTCATCGGAAAGCGGTTTTTCCTTCCACCTGCCGACGATCAAACTGCCCGGCATTTTCGGCGAAAAGAAAAAGCCGGATCAGGTTCAATTCGCGCAACAGGATGGCACCGGCACTCCGGCGCTGGAGGAACAGCTCCGGCAGATGAATGGCAAGATCGAGGAGCTCAATTTCCAGGTCCTGCAGATGCAGGAGCAGATCCGCAAGCAGCAGGAAGACAACGAATTCCGCTTCCAGCAGTTGGAAGGCGGTCCGCAAGGCGCGCAGCAGCCGGCCGAGCAGAAGAAGTCCGAGGCCGCGCCTAGCAGCGACAGCCCCAACGGCGACAATAACGTGGCGGAGGCGCCGGGGACGCCGGCTCCGGCCGATGCGGGCAAGGCGGCAGACGGCGACAAGAGCGTCGAGGACGTCATCGTCGAATCGCCCAACGGCGATCCCGGCAAGCTGATCCCCGGCGCGCCGCCCAAGACGTTCGGCACCATCACCGTCGACAAAAACGGCAATGTCGTCGAAGCCGACGGCAATGCGCAAGCGAATGCGCCGCAGCAGAATACGGCCCCAGCCAAAGGCGCCAGCGCAGCCGGCAACAAGGCCGGTAAATCCGATGATACGGTGGTCGCGGCACTCCCGTCGACCAACGATCCGGAGGAGCTTTACCGCAATTCTTACCAGTTCATCCTGTCGGGCGACTACAGCACCGCCGAACAGGGTTTCCGCGACCATATCGCCCGTTTTCCCAGAGACGCCAAGGCGGCGGACGCGCATTACTGGCTCGGTGAATCGCTGCTCGGCCAGCAGAAATACCGCGATGCGGCCGAGATTTTCCTCGCTGCCAGCAAGGACTATCCCAAGGCCAAGAAGGCGCCCGACATGCTGCTGAAACTCGGCGTTTCACTGGTCGGGCTGAAGCAGCGCGACGTGGCCTGTGCCACTTTCAGCGAGATCGGCAAGCGCTACCCCGATATTTCCGGCGCGCTCAAGGAGCGGGTCAAGCAGGAAAGGGCGCTCGCGGCGTGCTAGTTTTTCCTTTGCATGTCGTTGCCGCAAAACCGGGCCCACTTTTGGGCGACATGCATGATGCTCGACACCGAGCCTGACCTTCCGGATTTTTCGCGGATCGACTTTTCCAACGGCGCTGTTGCGGCCGTGTCCGGCGGCAGCGACTCGACCGCCCTTCTCCTCCTCCTCAAAGCCCATCTCGACCGTAACGCCCCGGCAACGAAATTGCTGGCGGTAACGATCGATCACCAATTGCGGCCGCAAGCGGCAGCGGAAGCGCAAGCCGTGGCCAGGCTGTGCGCGGCGCGCGGCATTGCCCATCGCGTCCTCTCCTGGTCGGGGCACAAACCATCGACCGGCCTGCCGGCCGCCGCGCGCGAAGCCCGATACCGGCTGCTCGCCGAGGCCGCCGACGCGGAAGACATCGGCCTGATCCTGACCGGCCACACCGCCGACGACCAGGCCGAGACCGTGCTGATGCGGCAAGCACGTGACGACGGGCCAGGTGAGGAGAGGCCGCGCGACGAAGGGCGGGGCCTTGCCGGCATGGCGCCGGCAACCCTCTACGAGTGGCGGCACTGGATCGTGCGGCCGCTGCTCGGCATAAGGCGTGCTGAGCTGCGCGGATTCCTGCGGCGTGAACAGGTCGCCTGGATCGAAGATCCGACCAATGCCGACACCGCTTTCGAGCGGCCGCGCGTCCGCGCAGCACTTGCCGAAGGCGATGGTGCGCCTCGCGTGGCTGAAGCGATAGCGCTGGCCAGAAAGGCGGCGGCCGAGCGTGAGCAGTTAGGACATCGCGCGGCCATGCTGATCCGCAGCTTGGCCTCCAGGCCAGCCGCCGGCCTCGTCCGCCTCGACCGGGATTTTGCGACGGCCGCCGACAGCCGGGCGGCCATTTATGCGCTGCGCATCCTGCTGGCGGCGACCGGCGGCACCGCCTTCCTTCCCGACCAGGCCCGCAGCGAAGCCCTTTTCGGCCGGTTCCGCACTGGGCCGCTTTGTGCCACATTGTCGCGGACCGTGATCGATGCCCGGCGTACCGGCATCTTTCTGCACCGCGAATTGCGGGATCTGCCGCCCGCTGTTGCGGTTTCCGACAATGCCCTGTGGGACGGCCGCAGACGGATCACATTGGGCGACAGTTCAGGTGCATTGTTGATCGCGCCGCTGTTGGTAGCACCGCTCGGGGCGGCTCTTGCCGCAAAGCGGGCAATTGAAGGGCATGGCACGCCGGCAAGCCTTGTACGTGCCGCCTTGGCCGCCGAGCCGGCGCTATGGCAGGATCGCGAATGCCTTGGTTTGCTCGGGGAAGGCCCGGGTTTGCCCGGGGAAGGCCCGATGCCGGCCGCTGTCGCCGCATATCCGGCAGTCGCGCCCTTCGCCCGTTTCCTGCCGTCCTTCGATCTGGCGCCGGCCGATGCCGTCGCCGCCTTGCTTGACGCGGCGCCGGTTCCAGCCTCGCCATTCGGTGGCCACAGTGCCGGCCTACCACGGGCGAATGCTTAACCGAGACCTGCTGTTATGCTTGGCAAGGGGGAACGCTCTCCCTATGTTAGGGCCAAGTTTCCTCTCACGACGCGTGTCCGCCCAGCGGCGCCAACGGGACAATTGATGAATCCGAATTATCGCAACCTCGCGCTCTGGGCGATCATAGCGGTCCTGCTCATCGCTCTCTTCAATCTTTTCCAGACGCCGCAGACGCGTGGAGCCTCGAGCGATGTTCCCTATTCGCAGTTCCTGCAGGAAGTCGCGGCGGGACGGATCAAGTCGGTGACCATCGCCGGCGCCCGTATCTCCGGCAATTACACGGACAGTTCCAACGGCTTCCAGACCTATTCGCCTGGGGACCCGTCGCTGGTTTCGCGGCTGCAGGACAAGAACGTCACCATCAATGCGCGTCCTGAGTCCGACGGCTCCAATTCGCTGTTCGGCACCCTGATCTCCTGGCTGCCGATGATCCTCATCCTCGGCGTCTGGATATTCTTCATGCGCCAGATGCAGTCCGGTTCCGGCCGCGCCATGGGCTTCGGCAAGTCGAAGGCCAAGCTTTTGACCGAAGCACATGGCCGCGTCACCTTCCAGGACGTCGCCGGCGTCGACGAAGCCAAGGAAGATCTGGAAGAGATCGTCGAGTTCCTTCGCGACCCGCAGAAATTCCAGCGGCTCGGCGGCAAGATCCCACGCGGCGTGCTGCTCGTCGGTCCTCCCGGAACCGGCAAGACGCTGCTCGCCCGCTCGGTCGCGGGTGAAGCCAACGTGCCGTTCTTCACCATTTCGGGCTCGGACTTCGTCGAGATGTTCGTCGGCGTCGGCGCAAGCCGCGTCCGCGACATGTTCGACCAGGCCAAGAAGAACGCGCCTTGCATCATCTTCATCGACGAAATCGACGCGGTCGGCCGCCATCGCGGCGCCGGCCTCGGCGGCGGCAATGATGAACGCGAGCAGACGCTGAACCAGCTGCTGGTCGAGATGGATGGCTTCGAATCCAACGAAAGCATCATCCTGATCGCCGCCACCAATCGGCCAGACGTGCTCGATCCGGCGCTGCTGAGGCCGGGCCGCTTCGACCGCCAGGTGGTGGTGCCGAACCCCGACATCGTCGGCCGCGAGAAGATCCTGAAAGTGCATGTGCGCAACGTGCCGCTGGCGCCCAATGTCGACCTCAAGGTGATCGCGCGCGGCACGCCGGGCTTTTCCGGCGCCGACCTGATGAACCTGGTCAACGAATCCGCCCTGATGGCGGCGCGGCGCAACAAGCGCCTCGTCACCATGGCCGAATTCGAGGACGCCAAGGACAAGATCATGATGGGCGCCGAGCGCCGCTCGTCGGCGATGACGCAGGCCGAGAAGGAGCTGACCGCCTATCATGAGGCCGGTCATGCCATCCTGGCGCTCAACGTGCCGTCGGCCGATCCGCTGCACAAGGCGACCATCATCCCGCGCGGCCGGGCACTCGGCATGGTCATGCAGCTGCCGGAAGGCGACCGCTATTCGATGAGCTACAAATACATGATCTCGCGCCTCGCCATCATGATGGGCGGCCGTGTCGCCGAGGAGTTCAAATTCGGCAAAGAGAACATCACCTCGGGCGCCTCCTCCGATATCGAGCAGGCGACCAAGCTGGCGCGCGCCATGGTGACGCGCTGGGGCTTCTCCGACAAGCTCGGCCATGTCGCCTATGGCGATAACCAGGAGGAGGTGTTCCTCGGCCATTCGGTGGCGCGCACGCAGAACATCTCGGAAGAGACGGCGCAGATCATCGACGCCGAAGTGCGCCGGCTGATCGACGAGGCCTATTCGACGGCAAGGTCCATCCTGACCAAGAAAAAGAAGGAATGGATCGCGCTGGCGCAGGGCCTGCTCGAATACGAGACGCTGTCCGGCGAGGAGATCAAGCAGCTGATCGCCGGCAATAAGCCCGCGCGCGACCTTGGCGACGACACGCCGCCGAGCCGCGGCTCGGCCGTGCCGAAGTCCGGCCGCCGCAAGAAAGGCCCCGAGCCCGAAGGCGGCATGGAACCCCAGCCATCAAGCTAGGCTCCGGCCCAGGACAGATCGACTTCGAAACGCCGCGGCTCTAACCGCGGCGTTTTCTCTTGGGGAATGCGACCCTTCCTGCATCGCTGGAAATTGGCGAAAGTGACGATGACGGCCAATCTCCCCCCTCGTGGGGGAGATGTCCGGCAGGACAGAGAGGGGCGCGAAGGAATGGGCCTTCTATCGTCCTCGTTGACGACTTCGGGAGATCGACAAGGCGCGCCGGAGAATGAAGCTCGCATTTTTGCCGGCGGCGCCACATTTTGTTCTTGCTTTGTGCCGGCAGATATGCTACTAATTTGAGTATGGTGCCAATTGGCGCCGCCGACCCGCCCACGGAGGCGGGTTTTTTATTTCAGGCTCCTTTTCGACCAAGCGTCGCGCGTGCTGGCGACCATCGATGTCGGCGGACAGGGCCCCTCTGTCCTGCCGGACATCTCCCCCACGAGGGGCAGATTGGCAGCGGCGCCGCCTGCGCGCGGATGGCGCTCCTCGCACGTGTGTTCGGCAGCAACAAAAAGGCCCGCGAACCTTGCGGCTCGCGGGCTCATGTCGTCGGATGGTGGCGCCGGTCAGCTCTTCAGCTTGGCGTTGCAGAGGCTGTAGAAGCCGCCGCCTTTCTGGATCCACCTGAGGCCGCCCAGCGTGTTGGCGTCCTTGTTGGCGTAGTAGAGGTCGAGGCAGGTGTGCATGCGGCCCTTGGCCGGGGTCTCGGTTGCATACTTCTTGGAGATCGCCGTCGGGAATTTCACACCCTGGGGGGCGGTGATGGTCGGCGGTTGCGGATCGCCGGTGTACTTGGCATCGGGAGCCGGCAGGGTGTCGTCGTCGGCTGCGCCGGCGCCGCATTGGCTCTTGCGGAAGTCGTTCCACTTCATGCCATTCAGCGTGTTGCCGGCCTTGGCAGCCTGATATTTGGCGCTGCAATCCGCCATGCTGAGGCCTTTGCCGGTATCGGTCGCGGCGGCTGTCGTCGCCTTGGCAGGTGCCGCGGCAGGCTGTGCGGCGGCAGTTGCGCCAGCGGCGCATTCACTCTTGCGGAAGTCGTTCCATTTCATGCCGTTGAGCGTGCCGGCAGCCTTGGCGGCCTGGTATTTGGTGCTGCATTCCTTGGCCGTCAGCCCAGGCGCCGCGTCATCGCTGCTGGCCGCCGCTGCTTTGGTCGTGGCGGCGGGTTGTGCGGCTGCCGTCGCGCCGGCGGCGCACTGGGTCTTGCGGAAATCGTTCCACTTCATGCCGTTGAGCGTGCCGGCAGCCTTGGCGGCCTGGTATTTGGTGCTGCACTCCTTCGCCGTCAGGCCCGGCGCCGCATCGTCGGCGGCGGCTGCCTTGGTCGTGTCGGCGGCCTTGGCCGTGGCTTTGGCTGGCGCGGGTTCGGTTGTAGCGGCGGTGGCATCGGTGCCGCATTGGGCCTTGCGGAACTGGTTCCAGTTCTGCCCGCCAAGCGTTCCCGCATCCTTGGCCGCGTTATACTTGGTGCTGCACTCGGCCATGGTCAGCGCGTTGGCAGGCGCGGGCAGGAATAAGGTCGCGACGGCAAGACCCGTCAAAGTAGCAAGTCGGTGGATGAGCATGCGTTTTCTCCCTACGGCGGTTCATGATATGTCCCAGTGCAGCAATAGCGCTCAACGGCTGGTTGCGCCAGATGCTAAGTAGCGTAGAGACAAATTTAGAAGTGCATTCTTTTCTTTAAGGTGATGAATTCGTTGCCGGGACTGTCTCCCGGCCAAGTTCGTCCGGGTGCATTGCACGGAGAGCGCGCATATGGCTGGCTCCCAGCGAGGACACTGCGCCGCATGACAGCCAGTCAAATCGGCGGGTGCGGCGGACCTGAGCCTACCGCTGTCTGGAGCAGCACGATGCGGATTCGGGTTCAAGGCCACACTGCCACAAGGATCCAGATGAGGTTTGAGTTGACGTTTCTGATGTTCCTGCCGCAACAAGGGCTCGGAACTTGAAAATCAACACACTAGCGTGACGCAAAACACACAAAACAATAATTTTCTAAGGATTGGTCGTCCATAATCATACAATGTGATGACGGGGCTTGGGCCATTTTATGGCATGAGATGCTCGGAAAGAACCATCGGGAAGCTGGCGAACATGGCAGGACATTATTTCGGTACGGACGGCATTCGTGGGCGAGCCAACAAGTTTCCAATGACGGCCGAGGTCGCCATGCGGGTCGGCATGGCCGCCGGCCTCTCCTTCCAGCGCGGCAGCCACCGCCACCGCGTCGTGCTCGGCAAGGATACCAGGCTTTCCGGCTACATGATCGAGAACGCGATGGTATCCGGCCTGTGCGCCGCCGGCATGGATGTCTTCCTGCTCGGCCCGATTCCGACGCCGGCTGTTGCCATGCTGGTGCGCTCGCTGCGCGCCGATATCGGGGTGATGATCTCTGCCTCGCACAACCCCTATTACGACAACGGCATCAAGCTGTTCGGTCCCGATGGCTACAAGCTGTCCGATGAGATCGAGGAGCGTATCGAGGGGATGCTCGACAAGGATATCGAACTGGCGCTCGCCGATTCCGATGGGCTCGGCCGCGCCAAACGCGTCGACGGCGTGCATGACCGCTATATCGAATTCGCCAAGCGCACGCTGCCGCGCTCGATGTCGCTGTCGGGCCTGCGCATCGTCGTCGATTGCGCCAATGGCGCCGCCTACAAGGTGGCGCCCGACGCGCTGTGGGAACTCGGCGCCGAGGTCGTTGCCATCAATGTCGAGCCCAACGGCTTCAACATCAACAAGGAATGCGGCTCGACTCATCCGGCCGGCCTGCAAAAGAAGGTGCACGAGGTGCGCGCCGATATCGGCATTGCGCTCGACGGCGATGCCGACCGCGTCGTCATCGTCGATGAAAACGGCGCGATCGTCGATGGCGACCAGATCATGGCACTGATCGCCGAATCCTGGCACCAGAACGGACGGCTGGCCGGCGGCGGCGTCGTCTCGACGGTGATGTCCAATCTCGGCCTCGAACGCTTCCTCGGCGACATGAACCTGCAGTTGCATCGCACCAAGGTCGGTGACCGCTATGTCGTCGAGCACATGCGTGCCCATGGACTCAATGTCGGCGGCGAACAGTCGGGCCACATCGTGCTGTCCGATTTCTCGACCACCGGCGACGGCCTCGTCTCGGCGCTCCAGGTGCTCGCCTGCATCAAGCGGCATAACCGGCCGGTCAGCGAACTGTCGAAGAAATTCGAGCCGGTGCCGCAGCTTTTGAAGAATGTGCATATTTCCGGCGGCAAGCCGCTGGAGGAGGCGCCGGTCAAGGCGGCGATCGAAGATGCGCGCAATCGCCTCGGCAAGGCCGGGCGCCTGGTCATCCGGCCATCCGGCACGGAGCCGCTCATCCGCGTCATGGCGGAGGGCGACGACCCGCAGCTTGTCGAGTCCGTGGTCAACGACATCGTCGAGGTCATTTCGGAAACGCGCAGTGCCGCCTGATCTCCCTCCAACATCGGTTCAAAGGCCCGCCTTGCCGGCGGGCTTTTTTATTGGGTCGCGGCCAGCTCGCCTGCAGCAACGGCCGCCAGATTGCTCCACTTTTAGAGATTCGTGGTTAATCAATACGGTTAAACGCCTTTTAACCTTTCCGATTCATTATCCACAACTGAGGTCAATCACATTTCGGGCGCGTTCGCCGTTCGAGGGTTCTCAGGGGTGATAAGCATGTTCAACACAGCAAGAATGGCTCTCCTGGCCGCGCTGTTTGCCGGCGCCGGGCCGGCATTCGCCGCCGATTTCGTCGAGCCGCCCGTCGTCGAGGAGGCGCCGCCACCGGTTGCCTACGAGCAGCCGGCCGACTTTGGCGGCTGGTATATCCGTGGCGACATCGACTATCACTGGTCGAAGTTTCGTGGTGGCGACTACATCACCTACGGTGTGGCGCCCCAGAGTCCCGGCAAGTTCGATACAGGCAAGCTGGATGGCGCCTTCTCGGCCGGCGGCGGTGTTGGTTACCAGATCGACGAGCATTTCCGCACCGATCTCACCTTGGACTGGATGAGCAAGTCCAAATTCCGCGGCTCGACCAACGGCTTCTGCGGCGTATTACAAACTCCTTGCACATCCGTCGACACCTCGTCCTATTCGGCGCTGCTGCTCTTGGCCAACGCCTATGTCGACATCGGCACCTGGCATGGCGTCACGCCTTATGTCGGTGCCGGCATCGGCGGCGCCTGGGTTAAGTGGGATACACTCCACAACGTCGACGATGACGGCGAGTTCGAGCATCACGGCGGCAAAGGCTGGCGTTTTGCCTATGCTGCCATGGCGGGCGCCTCCTACTGCCTGACCGACCGCGTCAAACTCGACGTCGGCTACCGCTTCAGCCACATCAATGGCGGCAAGATGTTCGACTACGCTTCGGATAGCAATGTCGGCCCGGGCTATGACCGCGGCATCAACGTGCACGAAGTGCGCGGCGGCCTGCGCTACCAGTTCGGCAGGTCGGACTGCGCGCCGCCGGAGCCTTACGTCCCGGAACCCGAGCCGGTCTACACGAAGTAGTCGCTTCGAAATCGAGGAATTCGTCGACCGCCCGGCTGATGCCGGGCGGTTTCGTTTGGCTGCCTAAAGATGCTGCGTTGCTCTGTAACACCGTCCAGCTCGAGGAGCGAAAACGGATCAAATCAATTGCTAACGCCTTGTTATCCTTAACCCGCACTTAACCACTATGGTTAACAATGCTGTCTGAAACGGCGCGCGCGATCGCGAATGCGCCAAGTTCGGGAGCCGAGGACCATGACATCCAAATCGCCTGTTGCACTGGCGCTTGCAGCAGTCATCCTGATGCCGCTGACGCCGGCGCTTGGCGCCGATTACGATCCGCCGGTCTATGTCGACCAGGCGCCCGACTATGTACCGGTCGAGGTTGGCTCGGGATGGTATCTGCGCGGCGATGTCTCCTATCTAGTGCAGAAGAGCTTCAAGGATGAGGATTTCGCCTTCACACCCGCGAGCTTCGACGAAAAGGAAGATCCCATCTTCGCCAGCATTGGCTTCGGCTACCATTTCAACGACTATCTGCGCGCCGATCTCAATGTCGGATATCTTCCCGGCAACAAGATCGACGTCGGCTATAACGACGGAACAACCGTGGCATCGGCGACCCTGAAGAACTATGCCTTCTCAGGCATACTCAACGGCTATGTCGACCTTGGCACCTATGTCGGAATCACACCTTATCTCGGCGCCGGTGTCGGTGTCGTGCAGAGCAAGCGTCGCCTGTCGGCGAGCTACTTCACCGACAACGCCGACCCCACCGACGATTTCGTCCGGCACGACAACAAGACCCAGTACTCCTTCGCCTACACGCTGAATGCCGGGCTTGCGTACCAAGTGTCCAAGAACGTCTCAGTCGATCTGGGCTATCAGTATTTTTCCGCGCCAGACGCCGAATATGTGACTGCCGAGAGTCTGACTTCTTTTCCGATCCGCAAAGGGATCAACAATCATCAAGTCAAAGTCGGACTACGCTACGATCTCTGGTAGGCTCGATCGAAGCCGAGGCGTTGACAATGGCGGGTCGCAGGCCCGCCGTTTGCGTTTGGCCCCCGGCAATATCCTGACAGCGACAAAAACTTTCCCCTTGACGCCGAAAGCCTGAACGCATATCGCCATCCGTGGGCCACCCCTCCCCAACGAGGGGCCACTATCTGGAAGGATAGACCACGATGACCACGCATACGAAGCCCGGATTCCGTCCGGCAAATCCCAATTTTTCCTCAGGTCCCTGTGCAAAACGCCCCGGCTGGTCGGTCGAGGCGCTCAAAAATGCCGCGCTCGGGCGCTCGCACCGCGCCAAGATCGGCAAGACCAAGCTCGAACAAGCGATCGAGCTGAGCCGGGAAATCCTCCAGGTTCCGGCGGATTACCGCATCGGCATCGTGCCGGCCTCGGATACCGGCGCGGTCGAAATGGCGCTGTGGTCGCTGCTCGGCGAACGCGGCGTCGACATGGTCGCCTGGGAGAGCTTCGGCTCCGGCTGGGTCACCGATGTGGTCAAGCAGCTGAGACTCGCCGATGTTCGCAGGTTAGAGGCGGACTACGGCGCACTGCCGGACCTGACCAAAATCGACTTCGACCGCGACGTGGTCTTCACCTGGAATGGCACGACGTCGGGTGTGCGCGTGCCGAACGGCGATTTCATCCCGGCCACCCGCAAGGGCCTGACCATCTGCGACGCTACTTCGGCGGCCTTTGCGCAACAGCTCGATTTTCAGAAACTCGACGTCGTCACCTTCTCCTGGCAGAAGGTGCTGGGCGGTGAGGGCGCGCACGGAATGCTGATCCTCAGCCCGCGCGCCGTGGAACGGCTGGAAAGCTACAAACCGGCCCGGCCGCTGCCGAAGATCTTCCGTCTCACCTCGGGCGGCAAGCTGATCGAAGGCATCTTCAAGGGCGAGACGATCAACACGCCGTCGATGCTGTGCGTCGAGGACTATCTCGACGCGCTGCGCTGGGCGAAGTCGATCGGCGGCCTCGACGCGCTGGTCACCAGAGCGGATGCCAATGCCGCTGTTCTCGATCGCTTTGTCGGAAAATCTTCCTGGCTCGGCCATCTTGCCGTAGACCCGGCGACGCGTTCGAACACATCGGTCTGCCTTTCCTTCACCGATCCGGATGTCGCTGCATTCGACGCCGATGGACAGGCTGCGTTCGCCAAGGCAATTGTCTCGGTGCTCGACAAGGAAGGCGTCGCCTACGACATCGGCGCCTACCGCGATGCACCGCCCGGCCTGCGCATCTGGTGCGGCGCGACAGTCGAGACCTCCGATCTCGAAGCGCTGCTGCCCTGGCTCGACTGGGCCTTTGCCGCGCAAAAGGCGTCGCTGAAGGCAGCCGCCTGAGTTTTCCTGTGGCGGCTCTCGGGCCGCCCATCCCCAAACGGATCAAATCATAATTGAAGGAGGCCGCCATGGCGCCCCGCGTTCTCGTCTCAGACAAACTTTCCACCACCGCCGTGCAGATATTCAGGGATCGCGGCATCGAGGTCGACTATTTGCCGGATCTCGGCAAGGACAAGGAAAAACTGCTCGAAGTGATCGGCCAGTATGATGGGCTGGCCATCCGCTCGGCGACAAAGGTCACGGAGAAGCTGATCAACGCCGCGACCAGGCTGAAGGTCGTGGGCCGCGCCGGCATCGGCGTCGACAATGTCGACATCCCGGCGGCGAGCCGCAAGGGCATCATCGTGATGAACACGCCCTTCGGCAATTCGATCACCACCGCCGAGCATGCCGTCGCCATGATCTTCGCGCTGGCCCGCCAGATACCGGAGGCCAACGCCTCGACCCACGCCGGCAAATGGGAAAAGAACCGCTTCATGGGTGTCGAGATCACCGGCAAGACGCTGGGCATCATTGGCTGCGGCAATATCGGTTCGATCGTCGCTGCGCGCGGCGTCGGCCTGAAGATGCATGTCATCGCCTTCGATCCATTCCTGTCGGACAGCCGCGCCGAGGAGCTCGGCGTCGAAAAGGTCGAGCTCGACGAGCTGTTCGCCCGCGCCGACTTCATCACGCTGCACACGCCGCTTACCGACAAGACGCGCAACATCATCGACGCCGCGGCGATCGCCAAGATGAAGACCGGCGTGCGTATCATCAACTGCGCCCGTGGCGGGCTGATCGTCGAGGCCGACCTGATCGCGGCGCTGAAGAGCGGCAAGGTGGCCGGCGCCGGCATCGACGTGTTCGAGGTCGAACCGGCGGACAACAACGCACTGTTCGGCATGGACAATGTCGTGGCGACGCCGCATCTCGGCGCGTCGACCACCGAAGCGCAGGAGAATGTCGCCCTGCATGTCGCCGAGCAGATGTCCGACTATTTGATCAAGGGCGCCGTTTCCAACGCCATCAACATGCCGTCGATCACCGCCGAAGAGGCGCCGCGGCTGAAACCTTTCGTCAAGCTTGCCGAAGTGCTCGGCGCCTTTGTCGGACAGGTCACCGAGGATCCGATCAAGGAGGTCGAGATACTGTTCGACGGCTCGACCGCGACGATGAACACGCGCGCGCTGATCAGTGCCACCCTTGCCGGGCTGATCCGGCCGCAGGTCTCCGACGTCAACATGGTGTCGGCGCCGATCATGGTGAAGGAGCGCGGCATTATCGTCGCCGAGGTCAAGCGTGACAAGTCGGGCGTGTTCGACGGCTATATCAAGCTGACGGTCAAGACCGAGCACAGGACGCGCTCGATCGCCGGCACCTGTTTCTCGGACGGCAAGCCGCGCTTCATCCAGATCAAGGGCATCAATCTCGACGCAGAGGTCGGCCAGCACATGCTCTACACGACCAATGCCGACGCGCCCGGCATCATCGGCCTGCTCGGCACGGTGTGCGGCGAGAACGGCGTCAACATCGCCAACTTCCAGCTCGGCCGCAACCGGCCGGGCGGCGATGCCATCGCATTGCTCTATCTCGATGCGCCGTTCCCGGAAAACGTGTTGGCGCAGGTGCGCTCGCACAAGTCGATCGACTCCGCCAAGCGGCTGCATTTCGATGTGGGGATAGCCTGAAATTCGGTCGCCCCGTGTGCAGCAGCACGCGGGGCGGTGGAACGTCGCGGCAAGCGACTTCATTCAGCAGCGGATGCCGCCATCTTCCGTCCGCTGTATTCGGCGAGGCTGATGCCACCGAGCACCAGCGCGAGAGCCAGCGCCTGATAGAGCTGGAATGTCTCACCGACAATCAGCACCGATAGCAGCGTACCGAAGATCGGCACCAGATTGATGAACAGGCCGGCCCGGTTGGCGCCGATCAGCTCGTTGCCCCTGATATAGAAGATCTGCGAGATGACCGAAGCACCGATAGCGGTATAGAACGCGACCGCCCAGCCGCGGGCATCGGGGACGATGACCTTGCCGGCGGCAATCTCCCACAGGAAGAAAGGCAGCGATGTGACGAGTGCGGCAACCGACAGCGCCAGCATCAGGCTCTGCCAGCGGATGACCGGCTTCAGCCGCAACCCCACCGAATAGAAGGAGTAGCAAAGCACGGCGACCAGCATGATCGCGTCGCCGAAGTTGAGATCCAGCTTGAGAAGCTGGCGCAGGTCGCCATGGCTCGCCGTCACCGCGACGCCAATGATGGTCAGCACGACGCCAGCTATCTGCACCCGGTTCACCCGCAGGCGAAACAGCACGAAATTGGCGATGATGATCACGATCGGTATCGCCGCCTGCTCGATCGAGACGTTGATCGCCGTCGTGTAGTTGAGCGCCGTATAGAAGATCGCATTGAAAAAGGCGAAGCCGCAAGCGCCGAGCCCGCCAAGCAGCAACCAGTGCCTGCGCACCACCGGCCAGTCTTGGCGTAGCGTTCCCCAGCCGATCGGCAGCAGGATCAGAACCGCCAGCAGCCAACGCAGGAAGACCAGCGTCATCGGCGAGATATGACCGACCGCCAGCTTTCCCGCCACGGAGTTGCCGCCCCACAGCAAGGTGGTGAACAGCAGGAACAGATAGGCGGCTCGATGCATCGTGAACTCCCGGCCAGGCAGAGGGAATTTGACGGTCGGTGTGGGCCTATTGCGACCGCCAGCCCAAGTAAATGATGTCAAAGGCGAAAATTGTTGTGCCTCGGAGCGTTTTGGGCGGCAAAGAGTGGTCGCGCTCGCCGGGTCTTGACGCTATAGAGCGACGTGCGTGCAATTGGACGCTACAAAGTACGCGTCGGAAGGCTTTAATCTCGCGTCGTGCTTTTCCGAAAATCGATTCCGATTTTGGGGGCCGATGCGATAGAGGCCTATCGTTTCGAATTGTTCAAGCTGCTCGGGCGGCGTCTCAAGGGAAAAGAAATATGGCCAATGTGGTGGTCGTCGGCTCGCAATGGGGCGATGAGGGCAAAGGCAAGATCGTAGACTGGCTGTCGGAGCGCGCCGATGTTGTCGTGCGCTTCCAGGGCGGCCACAATGCCGGCCACACGCTGGTCGTCGACGGCAAGGTCTACAAGCTGTCGCTGCTGCCGTCCGGCGTGGTGCGGCAAGGCAAGCTTTCCATCATCGGCAACGGCGTCGTCTTCGATCCGCACGCTTTCGTCGCGGAGGTTGCGAAATTGAAGGCGCAGGGCGTCGAGGTGACGCCAGACCGCCTGAAAATAGCCGAAAACACCGCGCTTATCCTGTCCTTGCACCGGGAGCTGGACGGATTTCGCGAGGACGCCGCTTCCAATTCCGGAACGAAGATCGGCACGACCCGTCGCGGCATCGGTCCCGCCTATGAAGACAAGGTGGGCCGGCGCGCGGTCAGGGTGATGGATTTGGCGGATTTGGAAACGCTGCCCTTGAAGGTCGACAGGCTGCTGACGCACCACAATGCGCTGCGGCGCGGGCTCGGCCATGCCGACGTCACGCATGAGGCGATCATGAGCGAGCTGATCTCGGTGGCCGACGAGATCCTGCCCTATATGGACCGCGTCTGGAAAATCCTCGACGACAAGCGCCGCGCCGGCGAGCGCATCCTGTTCGAGGGCGCGCAAGGCACGTTGCTCGACATCGACCACGGCACCTATCCGTTCGTCACCTCGTCCAATACGGTTGCCGGTCAGGCCGCCGCCGGGTCGGGTGTTGGGCCGGGCGCCATCGGCTATGTGCTCGGCATCACCAAGGCCTATACGACGCGCGTCGGCGAAGGCCCGTTTCCAACCGAACAGAAGAACGAGATCGGCGAGTTCCTGGGCACGCGCGGCCATGAATTCGGCGTCGTCACCGGCCGCAAGCGGCGCTGCGGCTGGTTCGATGCCGTGCTGGTCCGCCAGGCCGTCGCCGTCAACGGCATCAAGGGCATTGCGCTGACCAAGCTCGATGTGCTCGATGGGCTGGACGAGATCAAGGTCTGTACCGGCTACCGACTCGACGGCGAGGCGATCGATTACCTGCCGGCCAGCCAGGGTGCGCAGGCCCGCGTCGAACCGGTCTACGAGACGCTGGAGGGGTGGAAAGGCACCACTGCCGGCGCGCGCAGCTGGAACGACCTGCCGGCCCAGGCAGTGAAGTACGTCCGCTACATCGAAGAGCTGATCGGCGCGCCGGTCGCACTCCTTTCCACCAGCCCTGAACGGGACGACACGATACTTGTGACCGATCCGTTTCAAGACTAGTTTCTCAGCCTTCCGGGCATTGCGGCTGATTTGCGGGGGCCGGCCCAGAAACAAATGCAGGTCGACTGACGTATGGTAGATTTTGTTCCTATTCTGAAAAAGGCGCTCGATAAACTCGGTGAGCCGTCGGCGGAAGTGCGCGCCAGGGTCTATGACAGGGCCCGTTCGTCAATCGCGAAACAACTCGCAGAGAAGGCCACGATGACGCCTTCCGATGTCGACCGGCAGATGCGTGCACTGGAAGACGCCATCGCCAAAGTCGAGCGGGACTATGCCAAGCCTGCGCCGCCTCCCGACCCGCTGGCGGAACTGGAGGACATCTTCTCCTCCATCGACCGCAACAAGAACCAGTCCAGCCATATCCGACAGCCAGCAAAGACGGAGCCGGCATGGCAGCCGGCCAAGACCGAGTCGGCAAAGACCGGGCCGGCCTGGCAGCCCACGCCCGCCAAGGCGGCGCCGAACTGGCAAAAGCCGCAGCCCGTCGCTCTTTCTCAGGAGCGCGCTGGTCCGCCGCCGTCCGATATGGATCTTCCGACGGCTGACGGCCAAGACGGCGTTTTTCGGGGCGACGACTTTTCCAACGACGGCGGCCCCGCGGAGGACAGGTTCCAGCGGCTCCATCCTGCCGAGCGCAGGCGCAGCTATGGCGGTGTGATCGCCGCCGCCATTGCCTTGCTCGTCATTGCCGGTGGTGGCTATGGCATCTGGCTGAACAAGGATGCGTTCGGCAGCATGCTCGGCCTCGACTCGACCAAAGCCGTCGCCACCGAACCGCTGGTAAAATCAGCCCCGGCCAAGCCGGAGGCCGATGCGGCCGTACCGGCCGCCGCGCCTCCGACGGAGGCCGGCGAGGGCGCGAAGTTCACGCAACGCCTGACGCCCGAGGGCCACGAAGTCGATCCCGGCCCCGCGGCCGGGCAGGCGGGCATCGGCGAAGGCGAATCCGTCGCCGCACTGACCACGCCGCCATCGGCCGCACAAGCGCCGACCACCCCGGCACCCGCCGCGCCGGCACCGGCCGCACCCGCCGACACGCAAGCCACGGCCAATGCTCCAGCAGTCGATGGGTCCGCTGCACCAACTCCCGCAACGCCGCCCGCCAACGGGGCAGCAGCGCCTGCAGCGGCCGCCCCGCCGCCCGCACCGGCAGCGGCACCAACGGCAGTTCCGCCGCAAGCCACGTTGGCCGTCGGCCAGAAGGCGATCTTCTACGAGGAGCGCACCAGCACCGCTCAAGGCTCGGCCGAGCCCGGCAACATCGTCTGGTCGCTGGTGCAGGAATCGCCCGGCGGCGACCTGCCGCCCGAGCCGGCGATCCGCGCCGAGGCGACCATTCCAGGCAAGGATATCCAGTTGCGCATGACGATCCGTCGCAACACCGACCAGACGCTGCCGGCCAGCCATATTATCGAGATGATCTTCCTGACGCCTGACGGCTTCGAGGGCGGCGGCGTCGACAACATCCTGCGTGTCGCCATGAAGGGCTCCGAGCAGGATGCCGGAAGCCCGCTGATCGGCATCCCGGCCAAGATCGCCGACGGTTTCTTCCTGGTTGCGCTCAACGATACCAAGGCGGATGAAGACGCCAATCTGACCTTGCTCAGAGGTCAGGACTGGATCGACGTGCCGGTCGTCTACAAGACCGGGCGGCGGGCGCTGCTCACCATGGAAAAGGGCATTCCAGGCGAGAAGGTGTTCGACGAGGCGCTAAAGGCCTGGCAGACAAAGACGGCGGGGTGAGGTCGGCTCACCAGCCCAACGCTTCTCTGGCTCAGAAGCCTTGGAACAGCATGTCGAGCGCGCTCACGATGTCGTCGTGATGGCGAGAAAGATTTCCTTCGGCAACGGGCAATTCAGAGGTCATCAAGGCTGACATGAATTGAGGGACCATGACATGGTCCTTACCGTTGATGGTGAAGATAGGGTTTAGCCGGCGGCCCGGCACTGGGGCCTTATTGGCTGGCATCAGCGGGACGACGACCTTCGTGTCGAGCCGTCCCAGAAGGTCGGATTGGACATCGAGAAGGTAACCGTCGCCTTCGGCACTCTGGTAGAAATCATAACGTGCCATCAAAACAGCCGGTGCTTGGCCAGAGGCAAGCCGTTGCGCCTGACATAGTCATTCGAACTGTCGATCGCTTCCTTGTTTTCCTCCTGCCACCGGCGGTTTTTTTCGGCCGAAATCGCCTTGGCGATGCCCTCTTCCGCAGCGCGGGATATATTGATGCCCAACGCCTTGGCATCCTCGATCAATCGGGAGTCGATCGATGTATTAACCGACTTTCTTTGGGTTTTTGGATTCGATTGAAGCATACAGCCGCTCCCATTTATGCGCATAATGTAGGCGCATATGAGCGTGCATGCAACCTCTCATCCCTCCATCTCTTCCCTTAGCATCTCGAGTTCCAGCCATTCCTCCTCGAGCGCTGCCAGTGTGACGCGCTCCTTGTCGAGCGCGGCAATCGTCTTCTGGAACGAGGCCGGGTCGCGCTCGTAATAGGCCGGATCGGCGATGTTGTTCTCCAGCCGCGAGATCGAGGCCGACACCGCCTCGATCTTCTTGGGTAAGGTTTCCAGCGCGAATTTCTGCTTGAACGACAGTTTCTTGGCCGGGCCCTTCGGTGCGGCCGCTTCGTTCCTGCTTGCCGCCGTCGCTTCACCGGCTTCTGCTTTTGGCCGCGCTCTGCGGTCGTCCAGCCTGGTGCCGCCGCGCTGCGCCAGCATGTCGGAATAGCCGCCGGCATATTCGATCCAGCGGCCGTCGCCATCCGGCGCGATGATGCTGGTCACGGTGCGGTCGAGGAAATCGCGATCGTGGCTGACCAGGATCACCGTGCCGGCAAAGCCGGCGACCAATTCCTGCAGCAGCTCCAGCGTCTCCATATCGAGGTCGTTGGTCGGCTCGTCGAGCACAAGCAGGTTTGCCGGCCGCGCCAAAACGCGTGCGAGAATCAGCCGTGCCCGCTCGCCGCCCGAAAGCTCGCGCACCGGCGTGCGCGCCTGTTCCGGCTTGAACAGGAAGTCTTTCATGTAAGAGACGACGTGGCGCTGGTCGCCATTGATGACGAGGTTCTCGCCGCGCCCGTCGGTGAGATACTGCGCCAATGTCTCCTGCGGGTCGACGGCTTCGCGCTTCTGGTCGAGCGTGGCGATCTCCAGATTTGTGCCGAGCCGCACCGTGCCCGCGTCCGGCTTCAATTCGCCGGTCAGCATCTTCAACAGCGTCGTCTTGCCGGCGCCGTTCGGCCCGACCAGACCGACGCGATCGCCGCGCTGGATGCGGGTCGAGAATCCCTTGACCACGGTCAGATCGCCAAAGCTCTTCTCGATGTTCTTGGCTTCGATCACCAGCTTGCCGGATTCGGCGGCGTCGCTGGCTGTCATCGTCGCCGCACCCTCGGCGCCGCGATGGCCGCGAAAGCGCTGGCGCATGGTCTGCAACTCACCGAGCCGGCGCATGTTGCGCTTGCGCCTTGCCGTCACGCCATAGCGCAGCCAGTGCTCCTCGCGCACGATCTGGCGACCGAGCTTGTGCTGCTCGCGCTCTTCCTCCTCCAGCACCGTGTCGCGCCATTCCTCGAAATAGCCAAAGCCCTTGTCGAGACGGCGGGTCTGGCCGCGGTCGAGCCAGATTGTGGCGCGTGACACGCGCTCGAGAAAACGGCGGTCATGCGAGATGACGACCAGTGCCGAGGAGGTGCGGGCAAGCTCCTCCTCCAGCCATTCGATGACCGAAAGGTCAAGATGATTGGTCGGCTCATCGAGGAGGAGAATGTCGGGCTCCGGCGCCATGACGCGGGCGAGGGCGGCGCGCCGCGCCTCGCCGCCGGAGAGGTCGTTCGGCCGTTCCTCGCCGGTCAGGCCGAGATGCTCCATCAGATAGGTGGCGCGGTAGGGATCGTCGGCCGGCCCGAGCCCCGCCTCGACATAGGCGCGGACAGTCGCAAAGCCGTCCATGTCGGGCATTTGCGGCAAGTAGCGCACGGTCGCCGAAGGCTGGCGGAAGACTTCGCCGTCCTGCGGTTCGATCAGCCCGGCGGCGATCTTGAGGAGCGTCGACTTGCCAGAGCCGTTGCGGCCGACCAGGGCGATCTTGTCGCCAACTGAGGCCGTCAGGGCGGCACCGTCTAGCAGCGGCGTGCCGCCAAAGGTCAGCTTTATCCCGTCGAGATTGAGAATTGGCGGCGCCATGTCGGCTTTCTGGGCTCAGCTTTCCGGAAGAGGATAGGGATGTGCGAGCAGCAGCGCGCGGCCGCTGGCCAGCGCGATTTCCAACCGGCCCCTGACCTCGTTGGAAATGGTCAGCGACGAGCCGAACGCAACCTCGACATGGTCGAGCGGCCATTTGGCGCCGGTGACTGTCAGGCCGGCGAGATCCGAAAAGCCGAGCACCGAAAACAGCGTGCCGTCGACATAGTCGAAGCCAGTCTTTCCAGGCAGCAAAGGAATGCCTTCCTGTGCGCCGCTGGTCAAAAGCACTTCCGTTCCGCCTTCCGCCAGCCGGACGCTCAGCGCCAGATGCAGGAAGATGTGGTCGGTACGTTTGCCGCCGAAGGCGCCTGCGAGCACAAGGCTGGTCGCACCACGTTCGAGTGCGGCGGCGATAGCGAGTTCACCGTCGGTCTTGTCTTTTTCGGCGGGAAACACCTGCCGTGGCACGGCGGCCAGATCCTCCGGCAAATCGGCAGGCACCGAATCGAAATCGCCGACCCAGAGTTCCGGCCTCAGGCCCAGCATGCGGGCATGACCGATGCCGGCATCGGCGGCGATGACGCGCGAGCCTTCGACCTGGCGGTCGAGCAGCGGCGTGCGGATGAGATCGCCGCCAAGCAGGATGGTGAATGTGCTCATATCTCGTGGCCCTTACCAGCCCTGCCCCGGAAACGGAAGATGAAACGGCAGACGAAACGGAAGGCTGGGCTTTGGATGCCCGGCAAACTTCCGCTTGCGCAGCACTTCGGCCGGGCCTATGTGTCGCAACGCTCTAACGGGGTGCCGGACGCGATTTTCGCGGACCGGCTGAGAGGCAAGACTGCCAACCCGCTGAACCTGATCCGGTTTGTACCGGCGGAGGGATTAGACGTTTCGGACAGCCCGACGCCTCAATTCCTTTCAACGCGAACGAAGGAGGCGCCGATGCGCAGTTTTTTCCACTCTCTTGTCTCAATTGTCCTGCTTGCGGCATCCGCGCTCGCCCTGCCAGGGCAGGCATCGGCACAGGATAGACTGACGGTCTATACCTATGAAAGCTTCACCGCCGATTGGGGTCCGGGACCGGCGGTGAAGAAGGCCTTCGAGGCCGAATGCAGTTGCGTCGTCGAATTCGTCTCGGTCGCCGACGGCGTGGCGCTGCTCAACCGTGTGAAGCTGGAAGGCGCCGCGACCAAGGCCGACATCGTACTTGGCCTCGATACCAACTTAACCGCCGACGCCAAGGCAACCGGCCTGTTTTCGCTGCACGGCACCGTGTCGGGCGTCAGTGTGCCGGGCGGCTGGAGCGACGATATTTTCGTGCCGTTCGACTATGGCTATTTCGCCGTCGTCTACGATACCGAAAAACTGAAGAGCCCGCCGAAGAGCCTCAGGGAATTGGTCGAGGGCGATGCCGGAGAGAAGATCGTCATCCAGGATCCGCGCACCTCGACGCCGGGCCTTGGCCTGCTGCTGTGGGTCAAGTCGGTCTATGGCGACAAGGCGCCGGAAGCCTGGGCCAAACTCAAGGCGAAGGTGCTGACGGTAACGCCGGGCTGGAGCGAGGCCTACGGCCTGTTCACCAAGGGCGAGGCGCCGATGGTGCTGTCCTACACCACCTCGCCGGCCTACCACATGGTCGCCGAAAACACCGAGCGCTACCAGGCGGCGTCCTTCGAGGAGGGCGAATATCTGCAGATCGAGGTTGCGGGGATCACCACCAAGGGTGCGAAGAACCCGCTGGCAGAAAAGTTCATTGCCTTCATGACCGGACCGAAATTTCAGGATGTCATTCCCGAAACCAACTGGATGTTCCCGGCCGGCAAAACCGACAAGCCGCTCAACCCGGCGTTCGACAAGCTGGTCAAGCCGACCAAGACCTTGCTGTTCAGCCCGGAAGACGTCGCGGCCAACCGCAAGGCCTGGGTCGATGAGTGGCTTGCGGCGATGAGCAAGTAGGGCTCAAGCCTCGTCGGATGTTTGCGCCAAGCCACCCCCCTCTGGCCTGCCGGCCATCTCCCCCTCAAGGGGGGAGATCGGCAGCTTTGTCGCCTCTCCTCGTCCTGCCACTTGTGAGATTGGCGAAGGCGGCTGAGTGCGCAATCTCCCCCCTTGAGGGGGAGATGGCCGGCAGGCCAGAGAGGGGTGGGCTCGGCCATTGCCAGGTATTTCCTTCGATCAACACCTGTCGTAGTGTCGGGTAGCGCGACATGCGTACGCGTCATCCGGCCGATCCCCGCGTCACTGCCGGCATCGTCGCGCTCGCCGCCATCGCGCTGCTGATCGGCGGTGCATTCGCCGGGCTCGTCGTCGAAGCCACACGCGACCTGTCCGGCGCCGCCTCCGCTTTCGATTCCTATCTCTTGCGCGTCGTCCGTTTCACGCTCTGGCAGGCTCTGCTGTCGACCCTGCTCTCCGTCGCACCGGCGCTGTTCGTCGCGCGCGCCCTGTCGCGGCATCCGCGTTTTTTCGGGCGAGGCTTCATCCTCCAGCTTTTCGCCGTGCCGCTGGCGCTGCCGGCCATTGTTGCCGCACTCGGTGTCTTGGCGCTCTATGGCCGCGCCGGCTATTTTGCCGGCACGCTCGGCGCGCTAGGCGGCCAGAGCTGGCCCGGCATCTATGGCCTGTCGGGCATACTCGTCGCCCATGTCTTCTTCAACCTGCCGCTGGCGACGCGGCTGTTCCTGGAGGCGTTGCAGACCGTGCCGGCCGACCAATGGCGGCTGGCGAGCCAGCTTGGCATGGGTGCTGTGCCGGCCTTCCGGCTGATCGAATGGCCGCCGCTGCGTGCGGCCTTGCCGGGCGTTGCCGGGCTCGTTTTCATGCTGTGCATCACCTCCTTCACCATCGTGCTTACGCTCGGCGGCGGACCCAGCGCGACCACGCTGGAGGTTGCCATCTACCAGGCGCTGCGTTTCGACTTCGACCCGGCGCGGGCTGTGACGCTGACCCTGCTGCAGATTGCCCTGACCTTCGTCGTCGTGCTGGCCTTGACGCGGCTCGGCGCCAATATGGTCGGGGATGCCAATCTGCCGGTGGCGCCGCGCCGGTATTTTTCAGCCGGTGCGGCCGAGACCGTGCTGAACGCATTGGCGATCGGGCTGGCACTGCTGTTTGTCGCCGGGCCGATGGCGGCCACGTTGGCAGCCGGGCTTGGCGCCGATCTCGTCCGCCTGGCCGGCGAGAGCGCGGTGCGGCAAGCGACGGCGACCAGTGCCGTGCTCTCCCTCCTATCGGCGCTGCTCTCTGTGGCGTTGTCGCTGTCGCTGGTCATGGCGCGCCGGGCGCTGGCGCTCACCCGGCGGACAGGCCGGCGGACACTGCTCGAACATCTGGCCGACACCGGTGCGGGGTTCGTCCTGGTGGTGCCGCCCATCGTCATCGGCGCCGGCTGGTTCCTGCTCCTGCGCACCGTCGGCGATGTCTTTGCGATCGCCCCTGTCATGGTCGTTGCGGTCAATGCGGTGATGGCGATGCCGTTCGCCATCCGCGCCATCCGCCCTGCCTATGACGCGGCGAGCGAACGCCACGAACGGCTCTGTGCACAGCTTGGTATCTCGGGCTGGAACCGGTTGCGGCTGGTCGACTGGCCGTCGCTACGGAGGCCACTCGCCACCGGCTTCGCTTTCGCCATGGCGCTGTCGCTCGGCGATCTCGGCGTCATTGCGCTATTCGGCAGCGATTCCGTGCAGACCTTGCCCTATCTGCTGCTGGCGCGCATGGGCAGTTACCGCACCGAGGATGCGGCCGGGCTGGCGCTGCTGCTCGGCCTTGTCTGCCTGGCGCTGGTGTTGGCCGCGGACTGGCTGGGAAGGAGCGAGAAATCATGATGCCGATCAGCCCGGAACGGTCCATTTCGGTGGAAAAAGGCGCGGCCGTGCGGCTCGATAATGTCTCGTTCAGCTATGGTGAAACGCCGCTTGTATTCGATGTCGATTTCCCGGCGTCGGAAATCACCGCCATCATGGGGCCGAGCGGTTCGGGAAAGTCGACGCTGCTCAATCTGGTGGCCGGCTTCGAGACGCCGCGGTCAGGCCGCGTGCTGATCGGCGGCGCCGAAGTCAGCACTGCGCCGCCATCAGCGCGGCCGGTATCGATGGTGTTCCAGGAAAACAACCTGTTTGCCCATCTTTCCCTCGAGCAGAATGTCGGGCTCGGCCGCTCGTCTTCGCTCAGGCTGAGCGAGGCTGACCGCGCCGCAATCGCCGCAGCGCTGAAGCGCGTCGGCCTTGCCGGCAAGGAAAGCCGGCTGCCGCGCGAACTCTCGGGCGGCGAGCGGCAGCGCGTCGCGCTCGCCCGTGTCCTGGTGCGCGACCGGCCGGTGTTGTTGCTCGACGAGCCGTTCGCTTCGCTCGGACCGGCACTGCGCGACGACATGCTCGACCTGGTGGCCGACGTCCATTCGGAGCAGCGCATGACGGTGCTATTCGTCACGCACCAGCCGGACGATGCGCGCCGTATCGGCCAAAACATGATTTTCCTGGATGGTGGCACGGTTGCCGCGACGGGCACCGCGGCCGATTTTTTCGTCGGGGCTGGACCGGAGGCATTCCGACGCTATATCGGCTCGGGTCCGTTTGCGGTTGGATCACGAGATGTTGCCCGGAAGCGGACATAATTTATGGTCAAACCGGCGGAAGGCGAAGCGGCGCTTGCTTGCCATGGTCGAGGTAGTGTGGCTAGGTCCGCCAGGAGCTGGTCCGGCCTAGACCGTGATTTGCCCTTGCTGCCTCGTATCTGTCGGACGCACGAAGGACGCCGTAGCACTTGATTTTGCGCGTGATGCTTTCCGGAAATCGCGCCCGATTTTCGCGGTCACGTGCCAGGACTTGAAAGGACGCCGATCTGCCGACCGGCATCGACAATCGGAGGGTGAAACCGCTGGCGCGCTTTCTGGCGCTGGCCGGTCTTGCCGTGGCGCTGGCAAGCTGCCAGATGTTCACGCCTCCCGACGTGCAGGAATCGGGCTTCCAGCCCTCCGACAAGCCGATCACGGTCGACAATGTCGCCGCCAACGGCAAGCTCGCTCAACTGGCGAAGGCGCAGCACCCGCGCATCCTCGCCACCTATGGCGGCGAGTATTCCGACCCCAAGCTCGAGCGCATGGTGGCCAAGATCGTCGGCAGACTGACAGTGGTGTCGGCCAACCCAACCCAGACCTACCGCATCACCATCCTCAACTCGCCCAACGTCAATGCCTTCGCGCTGCCGGGCGGCTATCTCTACATCACCCGCGGGCTGCTGGCGCTGGCCAACGATTCCGCCGAGCTTGCCGCCGTCATCGCGCATGAGATGGGCCACGTTACGGCCAACCACGGCCTGCAGCGCCAGCAGCTGGAAGCCGAGGAGGGGTTGGCGACCAAGGTCGTTTCGGATGTGCTCGGCGACAACCCGACGGCCAAGGCGGCGCTGATCCGCGGCAAGCTGAGGCTGGCCCAGTTCTCGCGCAATCAGGAGCTGGAGGCCGACGCCATCGGCATCAAGTCGATCGGCGAAGCCGGTTTCGATCCCTACGCCGCCGGCCGCTTCCTGCAGTCGATGTCGGCCTATACCGATTTCCGCTCAATCAGCGGCGCTACCGACGCCAGCCTCGACTTCCTGGCGACGCACCCCAACACGCCGCAGCGTATAGACCTCGCGCAGCGCCACGCCCGCCAGTTCGGCGCGCCCGGTGTCGGGTCGCGCGACCGCGATTCATTTCTTGCCGGCGTAGACGGGCTACTTTACGGCGACACGCCGGAGGAAGGCTATGTGCGCGGCGAAACCTTCCTGCACCCTGGCCTCGGCGTGTCGTTCTCGGTGCCCAACGGCTTCGTCATCGACAATTCGGCGGCGGCGGTGACGGCGACCGGCCCGGGCGACATGGCGATCCGCTTCGACGGCGTTTCGATCGACAAGAACCGCTCGCTGACCGACTACATCCGCAGCGGTTGGGTTGCCGGCCTCAACGACAGCAGCGTGCGCCAGGAGACGATCAACGGCAACGAAGCGGCAACCGCGCATGCCGGCGCCGACGGCTGGCAATTCGATATTGCGGTGATCCGCGCCGGCGGCCAGGTCTACCGCTTGCTGACCGCGGCACCTTCGGCCAGCACCTCGCTGAGCACGGTGGCGCGCTCGGTCAGCGGCTCGTTCCGCATCCTGAGTGCTGCCGAGAAGGCGGCGTTGAAGCCACTGCGTATCCGCATCGTCACGGTGCAGCCCGGCCAGACAATGGGCTCCCTGGCCGCACAGATGGTCGGCGTCGACCGCAAGCTGGATTTGTTCAGGGTGCTCAACGCGCTGTCGCCGGGTGCCGCGGTTTCGGCCGGCGACAAGGTCAAGATCGTCACCGACAAATAGCAGCCGACGCGATTCAGGCTGCGAGAAATTCCGGATTCTGCTTTACCAGCGCCGCCTTGAGCTTTTCCATGGCGCGCGCCTCGATCTGCCGGACACGTTCCTTGGAGATGCCGAGCGTCTCGCCGAGCGCTTCGAGCGTCGCGCCCTCGTCGCTCAGCCGGCGCTCCTCGATAATCCTGAGCTCGCGCGCATTGAGAGCGCCGAGTGCCGTCTTCAGCCACACCGAGCGGCGTTCGACGTCGATCGTATCGCCGACGACCTCATCGGGCAGCGGGTCATCCGAAACCAGGAACTCCATCCGCTCGGTTGCGCCCGCATCGTCGGCTAGCGGCGTGTTGAGCGAGCTGTCCGGCGCCGAAAGGCGGGAATCCATCATCGCCACATCGGCCTCCGATACCCCGAGAGCCGCCGACACTTCGCGGTAGAGCGTGGCATTCGACATCTGCTCGGCGCCGTTTGCCAGGCGGGCGCGCAGACGCCGCAGGTTGAAGAACAGCGCCTTTTGCGCCGAGCTCGTGCCGCCGCGCACGATCGACCAGTTGCGCAGGATATAGTCCTGCATCGAGGCGCGAATCCACCAAGTCGCGTAGGTCGAGAACCGCACCTCGCGCTCGGGCTCGAAACGGGCCGCTGCCTCCAGCAGCCCGACATGGCCTTCCTGGATCAGGTCGCCCAGCGGAAGGCCGTAGTGGCGAAACCGCGACGCCATGGAAATGACCAACCGCATATGCGCGACGGTGATGCGGTGCAGCGCGTGCTGGTCATTGTTTTCCTTCCAGCGCAGCGCCAGGAGATGCTCTTCGTCACGTTCCAGATAAGGGGCTTTCATCGCCGCGCGAACCATGGTCCGTCCTGCACTGTCTTCCATCATGCCGCGCTCCTGCTCCAGGCGTTGCGGTGCGATCGAATCGTGAGTTGGCGCCGATGGTTGAAATGGCGGCGCCGCGCCCTACAACAGCGAAGAACGTGCCATGCGGGGGAATGTTCCCCCGGACTGTCATGTCGATTGCGCTGTTCCAGGCGATTCGCCACCGGCCTTGACTCAGCCGGATGGCGCCCGGAGATGCTGGTTGAGAATTGGATTTCAAGGGCGCGAGATTTTTGAAATTTAGTTTCTTATTCTGGCATCGCGCATCTGTCATTTTCCGGCACTCGCAATGACGCCGGACATCGGCCAAGGACGGGATCACAGAAAAATGAAATGGCTCAAATCGCTCATCATCGCCGGAACGCTGCAGGTTCTGGCCATCGCCGCCGGTCACGCCGGCGCCAATCTCGACCAGATCAAGCAGTCCGGCGTCTTCAAGGTCGGCACGGAAGGAACCTATGCGCCCTTCACCTATCATGATGCTTCCGGCGCGCTGGTCGGCTTCGACGTCGAGATCGCGCGGGCCATCGCCGAGCGCCTCGGCGTCAAAGCCCAGTTCCTCGAAGGCAAATGGGACGGGCTGATCGCCGGTCTCGATGCCAACCGCTACGATGCCGTCATCAACGAGGTCGGCATCACCGAGGCGCGCAAGGCCAAATATGACTTTTCGGATCCCTACATCGCCTCCAAGGCGGTGCTGATCGTGCGCGGCGACAACACCGATATTAAGAGCTTCGCCGATCTCAAGGGCAAGAAAGCGGCGCAATCGCTGACTTCGAACTTCGGCAAGCTGGCTGAAACCAACGGCGCCGAACTCGTCGGCACCGACGGCTTCGACCAGTCGATCCAGCTGCTTCTTACGGGCCGCGCCGACGCCACCATCAACGACAGCCTGTCCTTCCTCGACTTCAAGAAGCACAAGCCCGACGCCAATGTGAAGATTGCCGCCCAGGAAGAAAACGCCGACTATTCCGGCGTCATCGTGCGCAAGGGCGATCCGGAACTGGTGGCCGCCATCAATAAGGCGCTGGCCGACATCAAGGCCGACGGCACCTACAAGAAAATCGCCGACACCTATTTCGGCCAGGACGTTTCGAAGTAAAACGGCTTTCTCGTGTGGGCCGAATGCCGGCCCGCGTCGTTCGTATCGCGGCGAGCTGTCTTTCGACGGCCCGCCGCTTTCGCGTGATATGAGCGACGGCAATCTGGCAAGGAGGAGCCTTCGTGCCGCACTGGCTGCAATTGATGCTGGAATCCCTGCCTACGCTGCTGTGGGCTGCACTGATCTTCACCGTGCCGTTGACGCTGCTGTCGTTTGCATTCGGTCTTGTTCTCGGCCTGGTCGTGGCGCTTGTCCGGCTGTTCGGTCCCAAACCGCTGGTCGCCGTGGTCCGCTTCTACGTCTGGATCTTCCGCGGCACGCCGCTTCTCGTGCAACTGTTCCTTATCTTCTACGGCCTGCCATCGGTCGGCATCCTGCTCGACGCCTTTCCGGCAGCACTGATCGGCTTCACCTTGAACATCGGCGCCTATTCGTCGGAAATCATCCGCGCCGTCATCGGTTCGGTACCGAAGGGCCAGTGGGAAGCGGCCTATTCGATCGGCATGACCTGGGCCCAGGCAATGCGGCGCACCATTCTTCCACAGGCGGGGCGCGTCGCGGTGCCGCCGCTGTCCAACACCTTCATCTCGCTGGTCAAGGACACTTCGCTCGCCGCCGCCATCACCGTGCCCGAGATGTTCCAGGCAGCGCAGCGCATCGTCGCCACCACCTATGAGCCGCTGATCCTCTATGTTGAGGCAGCGGCCCTCTATCTGGTCATGAGCTCCGTGCTGTCGGCCTTGCAGGCGCGGCTGGAAACGCGGCTCAACCGTTATGGCGGCTTCCTGGAGGCGCGCGCATGATCGGCCTCACCAACATCGAAAAGCGTTTCGGCGACAATTTGGTGCTGAAGGGCGTCACCGTCACCATCGAGGAAGGCAGCGTTACGGCGCTTGTCGGGCCGTCGGGCGGAGGGAAGAGCACGCTTTTGCGCTGCATCAACCTGCTCGAGCTGCCGACTTCAGGCACGGTACGGATCGGCGACGATGCACTCGAATTCCACCCCGGCGGCAGGGTCTCGACCAGGGATATCCAGCGGCTGCGGCTGCAGACCGGCATGGTGTTCCAGAATTTCCAGTTGTTTCCGCATCGCACTGCGATCGAGAACATCATGGAGGGGCTGGTGACGGTGCTGAAATGGCCCAAGGAGAGGGCGCGCGAACGGGCGCTGGCCCTGCTCGAAAAAGTCGGCATGGCGCACAAGGCCGATGCCTGGCCGGCGACCCTGTCAGGTGGCCAGCAGCAGCGCGTGGCGATTGCCCGGGCGCTGGCGCCTTCGCCGAAGGTCCTGCTCTGCGACGAGCCGACCTCGGCACTCGATCCGGAACTGGCGCAGGAGGTGGTCGACGTGCTCGGCAAGCTCGCCAGCGAGGGCACGACCATGGTGATGGCGACGCATGACCTGCGGCTCGCCTCCAAGATCGCGCGGGAAGTGGTGTTCCTCGATGCCGGCAACATCGTCGAACAAGGCCCGGCCGCGGTGCTGTTCAGCAACCCGGAACGCCAGCGGACCAAGCGGTTCATTGCCACGCTGAAGCACGAGGCGGAAAGGGAGGGCGGCGAAGGTTAGATATGCCCGTCGCCGGTCAGCTAAGACAAAAAAACCCGGCGCGAGGCCGGGTTTTTCTGAATTCGAAGACGAGAAAAGCTCAAGCAGCTTCTTCCTGCTCGGCTTCCTCGTTGTCGGCCTTGGCGCCGCGCTTCGGGCCCTTGTTGAGGTTCACCTCGATGAGACGGACCGCTTCGGTCTCCGACATGCGGTTGACGGCCGCGATCTCGCGGGCCATGCGGTCGAGGGCCGCCTCGTAGAGCTGGCGCTCGGAATAGGACTGCTCCGGCTGGTTATCGGCGCGGTAAAGGTCGCGCACCACTTCCGAGATCGAGATCAGATCGCCGGAGTTGATCTTGGCATCATATTCCTGGGCACGGCGTGACCACATGGTGCGCTTGACGCGGGCGCGGCCCTGCACGACCTTCAGCGCGCGCTCGACATAATCCTCTTCCGACAGCTTGCGCATGCCGATCGAGGTCGCCTTGGCGACCGGCACCTTGAGGCGCATCTTGTCCTTCTGGAAGTCGATGACGAACAGCTCCAGCTTGTGGCCCGCGACTTCCTGCTCATCGATCGAGACGATCTGGCCGACACCATGCGCCGGATAAACGATGTACTCGCCAGTCTTGAAACCGTGGCGCGCTGCGGTGGACTTCTTCTGCGGGGTGATCGTTGCCATTACGCCCTGAACTCCTTGTTGTGGTACCGGCATCGTGCCGGCCCGAACTCGTGCGACCGGGGTGACCGGTCCTTAGCCACACAACGATGAACTCACCGGAAAGGCCAGGACCGGCAAATCGCAACATTGCGACCGCCTGGCCCAGATCGCTCTGGTCCGGATTGAGAAATTCACCTTTCAGTGATTTGGGGCGTTTGCGCCATAAATCGACGTTGTGTCACCGGCATGTTTGGTTGATATAACACAAAAAGTCGGAAGAATCAAGGTTTTGCTGCACGCGCGAAGGCCACGCGCCGTCGCCGCCTGTCAAGGCAGTTAATGTATCACGTCTGTTACGCGGCGTCAGGCCGCCGCAGCCGGCAGGCTCGTCAGTCGCCTTCACCGGGCTCGGGGGAGAAATATTTCTCGAACTTGCCAGTTTCGCCATCGAAATTTTTGGCGTCGGCCGGCGGCTCCTTCTTGGCGGTGATGTTGGGCCATTTGTCGGCATATTCGGTGTTGATCTGCAGCCATTTGTCGAGGCCCGACTCGGTGTCGGGCTTGATCGCGTCGGCCGGGCATTCCGGTTCACAGACGCCGCAATCGATGCACTCGTCCGGGTGGATGACGAGCATGTTCTCACCTTCGTAGAAGCAGTCGACCGGACAGACCTCGATGCAGTCCATGTATTTGCATTTTATGCAATTGTCGGTCACGACATAGGTCATTGGTCGGCTCCGGGACGTCCCATTTTGTTGGGCCTTTTTTGGTGAGGTAACGCCTTTGTCCGCTGGTGGCAAGGGCGGCCCCTGCCAGCGGTGCCGCGGTTTCCGGAATGGAATTCCGGAAGGCCGGCAAAGCGGGCGTTCGACCTTGCTCAATCGTCGCCGAGCAGGTGGTCGGTCTGGCGGCGTTCCTTTTTCGTCGGGCGACCGCTGCCGGCCTCGCGCAACGGCGGCACCGCATCCGGAAGCGCCTCGCCCTTGGGCGCGGGGGGCGGCGACATGTCCTCGTAGAGCAGGCGGGCCTCTTCGGCCGGGCCACGCCGTACGCCGGTGCCAAGGACTTTCCAGACGAAGATCCGCCGCTCCAGCGTGATGGTCAAAACGTCGCCCGGCCGGACCGTGTCGGAGGCCTGCGCTGCTTTGTCGCGATTGATGCGGACGCGTCCGGCGACGACCAGCTTGGCTGCCAGCGTGCGCGATTTTACCGCGCGCGAGAAGAACAGCCACTTGTCGATGCGCTGGCGGGCATCAGTGACCATTGGACGAGCAGCTTACTTCTTCAGCTGGTCGCGCAACGCGGCGAGCTTGGCGAAGGGCGAGTCCGGGTCGAAGCGGACCGGGCGTTCCTCACGCGGCTTTGGCTGGAAGGCGGGTTTTGCGCCTTGGGCGCCGCCTTTGCCGTCCTGCCGGCCAGCCTTCCAGTCGGGCCGGTTTTCGCGCCGGTCCGGGCGTTCACCTTGCGGCTTGCCGGCGCGCTGATCTGCCGCCTCGCCTTGCGGCCTGGGCTTGAACTTGCTGCGATCGAAGCGCGGCTTGCCGGCGCCGTCGCGCTGGTCGTGGCGCCCTTGACGGGCGGGCCGGTCGCCCGGCGTCGCTTGCCCGCCGGCATCTACCGGCGCATCGCTGCGGCTGTCGGGCGCAGCTTGACCGTTGCGCGCGCGACCGTCCCGATGATTGTCCCGGGGGCGGTTGTCATGCTGGCGATGACGCGGGCGCTGGTCGAAACGACCCTGCCGCCATAACAGGATGGGTTTTGGCTCCTCGGCTTCTGGAGCAGCTTCGCCGGCGACGGCTCCTGCCGTCGCTGCAGGTTCGGCCGGCGATGTTTCCATAGTTTCGAAAACCGGCGGCTCTGCCGGTGTCGTAGCCCCAGGTTCCGCCCCGAGTTCCGCCCTTGGCTCAGCCGCTGGTTCCGCAGGCGCTTCAGCGGTCGCTTCGGCGGCGGGCTGGGTCTCTTGCGTGACTTCTGCCGCAGCTTCAGGGGCTGGAGCTTCCGCGACAGGCTCTGCCGTCGCTTCGGTCACAGCTTCGGCCGCCGCCTCCGCAACAGGAGCCGCATCCGACACAGGTTCCGAAGCCTCCGCCGGCGGCTCTGCCGCGGCAGATGCTTCCGCCATCCTCGCCTGCTCGACTCGCGCAGCCTCTTCGGCCTGCTTTGCAGCGGCAGCTTCACGTGCGGCATTGTCTTGTGCGTCGAGCCGCGCCTTGACCTCGGCCGCCGGTTTGGCATCGGCGCGATAGCCGAGTCCCTTCAGGATTTCTTCCATGTCGTCGGCGGTGGCGCCGAGAATCGACATCATCGGCGGCGTCACCATGAAGGACTGGCCGTCATAGGCGCCGTCGGGGCGAGGGCCGAGGCCCGGCTTCCAGTTGGTCGCCGGCCGGATCAGGTCGGCCAGCCGTTCGAGAATATCGACGCGTACAGCACGCCGGCCAAGATTGCGGTAGCCGGCAAGCTTGTAGAAGGTCTTGTCGAAGGTCGGATCGATGACCACCGAGGTGCGGCCGGAGGCCAGTGCGTGAACGACATCGCCGAAGCCGGGCTTGTCCTTGCCGTCGTTTCTCAGCGCCCACAGCAGCGTTATCAGCCCGGCCGGCGCCGGTTTGATCAGCGCCGGCACGAAGACATGGTAGGCGCCGAAGCGCACTCCGAGACGGCGAAGCGCCGCGCGGCCTTCCTGGTCGAGCGACTTCATCTCGTCGGCGATGTCGCGACGGTTGATGAGGCCGAGATGCTCGACAAGCTGGAAAGCGATGCCGCGGCCGATGCCGGTGATCTGCTCGGCATTCTTGAGATCGACCAGCGGCTTCAGCAGGGATTCGATCTGGAAATTGACGAAGCGCTCGGCGCGCGCCGCAACCTTGTCGCGGGCCGGGCCGGTGAGTTGCTCGTCGGCCAGCAGAACGAGACGCGGCTTCAAAGCGTCTTCGCCGGCAACCAACGTGCCGATCGGGGCGCCGATCCAGCGCAGCGTGCCATCCGAACCCAGCGCGATGTCGCCATTGGCCGAGGCGCCAAAGCGCTCGGCCCGCGCCTCGAACTCGGCGGCAAGCGCCTTCTGCGCCGCCGCCCGCACCGCCTTGGCGTCTTCACCGCCGGCACTCTGGTCGGCGGTGAAGCGGAAACCTTGCAACTCGCCGACGTGATGGCCTTCGACGAGGACGGTTCCGGTTGGGCTGATTTCGGCTTCAGGCATCGTGTTTTCTCTAAGGCGCCGCATGAGGACGGAAGTCCTGCGGTCTACAAAACGTTTCGTCAACCGCTCATGCAGCGCATCCGACAATCTGTCTTCGATTTCGCGCGTCTTTTCCTGCCAGTGTGCCCGATCGGCCAGCCAGCCGGGCCGGTTGGAGACGAAGGTCCATGTGCGGATCTGGGCAATCCTGTGCGACAGCGTGTCGATGTCGCCTTCGGTTGTGTCGGCACGGCGCACCTGCTCGGCCATGTAGTTCTCGTCGACATGGCCATGCCTGGCAAGGTCCATGTAGATGGAGGCGATCAAGTCGGCATGCTGGGCCGGCGCGATCTTCCTGTAGTCGGGCAGCGCGCAGGCTTCCCAAAGCAGCGCCACGCGCCTGGTATCGGTGGTGAGTGCCCGGATGTCGTCGTCGCGCGACAGATGCTCGAGCGCCTGCGCGTCTACTGCCGGCAGTGCGCGCGTCAGGCCTTCGACCGGGGCGTTGGTCTCGATCGAGCGCTTCAGCGCATCGAGGCTGGCGAAATTGAAATGCGCGGTACGCCACTGCAGCACTTTCACCGGATCGAAATCATGCGCCTCGATCTTGTTGACCAGTTCATCATCCAGCGGATCGACCTGGCCGGTGACGCCGAAGGTGCCGTCGCGCAGATGCCGGCCGGCGCGGCCGGCAATCTGGCCGAGCTCGGCCGCCGTCAGGTTGCGGTACTGGTAGCCGTCGAATTTGCGGTTCTGGGCGAAGGCGACGTGGTCGAGGTCGAGGTTGAGGCCCATGCCGATGGCGTCGGTGGCGACGAGGTAGTCGACGTCGCCCGACTGGAACAGCGCCACCTGGGCGTTGCGGGTGCGCGGGCTGAGTGCGCCGAGCACGACGGCGGCACCGCCCTGCTGGCGGCGGATCAGCTCGGCGATGGCATAGACCTCGTCGGCCGAGAAGGCGACGATCGCGGTGCGCCGCGGCAGGCGGGTCAGCTTCTTCGAGCCGACATAGGCAAGATGCGACAGGCGTGGCCGGGTCACCACCGACACGCCCCGCAGCAGGCGCTGCAGGATGCCGTGCATGGTGGCCGCACCCAGCAGCAGCGTCTCCTGGCGGCCGCGCAGATGCAGGATGCGATCGGTGAAGATGTGGCCGCGTTCGAGATCGCCGGCGAGCTGGACCTCGTCGATGGCAACGAAGGCGGCGTCGGTCTCGCGCGGCATCGCTTCCACGGTGCAGACCGAGTATTTCGCGCCCGCCGGCTGGATCTTTTCCTCGCCGGTGATGAGCGCAACCTTATGGGCGCCGACCTTCTCGCAGACGCGCGCATAGACCTCGCGGGCAAGCAGCCTGAGCGGCAGGCCGATGACGCCGCTTTCGTGCGCCACCATGCGCTCGATCGCGAGATGGGTCTTGCCGGTATTGGTCGGGCCGAGCACGGCCGTCACGTCTCGACCCGACAGGATCAGCGGTTCAGTGTGTTTCGGATAGATGTTCATCGGCCTGGAAATAAGGCTCTCTGCCTCGCATTGTCGGGAGCGCGCCCATATTGGCCGCGTATGACAGGCGACACATAGGGATTTCGGGCACGAAGCGAAAGCGGAATATGCCGAGGGCAGGCCGATTGGTTGGTTCGAAGCCAGAAAATCTGTTCCCGATTAACAGTTGGAACGAGTCTGGAACGAATCAGCGACGAATCACTGACTCGCGCTGATTCAGGGTTTGTTCACGGCTACATCTGGGTTTTCTGTCGGCGTACCTCACCACATGCTGAATCACGGAAACTGGCCCGATTTATGCAAGTGGCATCCAAGCGAGCACTGCGGTTAACCTTTGCCGGTGAATGGTCGTGGCCGGCCAATCTGCTTCGCACAACATTATGAAATTATTGATGTTTCCTAATGCGCTTTAATCTTTTCGAGGGTGTTTTCAGCTCTCGCCGTTAACGTTCCGCTCAAAGCCGGAACGAATCGGCGACGAATCAGAGATAGCCGAAGTTTCTTGGTTTGTTCACCGCAGCATGTTGTGTTGTGAACAGCTTTTCTACCGAGAATCCACAGGCTGCCGGGCGGTTTTTGCACAGGCTGTGAGTTTGCCGTTAACCTTTGCGTGCCGGATTGGGGCAGCGTGCTGCATCGAAATCTTGCAACGGGAAGACCGCTATAGAAACGGGCCGTTTTGCAGGCCCGTTCGTCCAAGCGCGTATCTGTCTCAACGTAAAGATAAACGATCAGGCGATGTACTGGCCGCCATTGGCTGATATGGTCGAGCCGGTGATGAAACCGGCATCGTCGGAAGCGAGGAAGACGACGCAGCGCGCGATCTCCTCCGGCTCGCCGAGACGGCCGACCGGGATGTGCGGGATGACGCGCTCGTTGAGGACCTTCTCGTCCATTGCCTTGACCATCTCGGTGGCGATGTAGCCGGGGCAAATGACGTTGACGGTGATGCCGGCGCGCGCGCCTTCCTGGGCCAGTGCCTTGGTGAAGCCGATATCGCCGGCCTTCGAGGCCGAATAATTGACCTGGCCGACCTGGCCTTTCTGGCCGTTGATCGAGGAGATGGTGATGATGCGACCGAACTTGCGGTCGCGCATACCGCCCCACAATGGATGCGTCATGTTGAAGACGCCGGAAAGGTTGGTGTCGAGGACCTCTTTCCATTGCTCGCGCGTCATCTTGTGGAACATCGCGTCGCGAGTGATGCCTGCATTGTTGACCAGCACCGAGACGGGACCGAGATCGGCTTCGATCTGTTTGATGCCGGCGGCGCAGGCCTCGTAGTCGGCGACGGACCATTTATAGACCGGGATGCCGGTCGCGGCCTTGAACTTTGCCGCCGCTTCTTCATTGCCGGCGTAGTTTGCGGCGACCGAATAGCCGGCGCTTTTCAAGGCGACCGATATCGCCGCGCCGATGCCGCGCGACCCGCCTGTGACGATTGCAACCTTTGTCATATGTCCTCCCGGGAAATGCAGATGACTGAGCGTTGAAGCGGTGGGGTTTGCCCTCTATTCCCTACTCGCTTTGCGCCAGCATCCTAGTCGTATCGCTTATCTCATCACAATGCTTCCACGCACATGGCAACACCCATGCCGCCGCCGATGCACAGCGTGGCAAGGCCTTTCTTGGCACTTCTGCGGCGCATCTCGTAGACCAGCGTGTTGAAGATGCGGGCGCCCGAGGCGCCGACCGGATGGCCGATGGCGATGGCGCCGCCATTGACGTTGACGATGGCCGGATCCCAGCCCATGTCCTTGTTGACGGCGCAGGCCTGCGCGGCAAAGGCCTCGTTGGCTTCGACCAGATCGAGGTCGCCAACCGACCAGCCGGCCTTGGCCAGCGCCTTGCGCGAGGAGGGGATCGGTCCCGTCCCCATGATCTGCGGGTCGACACCGGCGGTCGCCCAGGAAACGATACGCACCAGCGGTGTGATGCCGCGCCTTGCGGCTTCCGCTTCGGTCATCAGCACCACGGCGGCGGCGCCGTCGTTGATGCCGGAAGCATTGGCAGCAGTCACCGTGCCTTCCTTGTCGAAGGCGGGCTTGAGCTTGGTCATGGCATCGATTGTCGCGCCGTGGCGGATGTATTCATCCTGGTCGACTACGGTGTCGCCCTTCCTGCCCTTGACTGTAAAGGCAACGATCTCGTCCTTGAATTTCCCGGCTTTCTGCGCGGCCTCGGCCTTGTTCTGGGAAGCCAGTGCGAACTGGTCCTGGTCGTCGCGGGTGATCTGGAACTGGCGGGCGACGTTCTCAGCGGTGTTGCCCATATGATAGCCATAGAAGGCATCGGTCAGGCCGTCCTTGATCATGGTGTCGATCAGCTTGAAATCGCCCATCTTGACGCCACCGCGCAGATGCTGTGCATGCGGAGCCATCGACATCGATTCCTGGCCGCCGGCAACGATGATCCTCGCGTCGCCCTGGGCGATCTGCTGCATGCCGAGCGCGATGGCGCGCAAGCCGGAGCCGCAGAGCTGGTTCAGGCCCCAGGAGGTCGCCTCCTGCGGTACGCCGGCAACCATTGCCGCCTGCCGCGCCGGGTTCTGCCCTTGAGCCGCGGTCAGGATCTGGCCGAGGATGACCTCGTCCACCTCCTTGCCGTCGACGCCGGCACGGACCAGCGCTTCCCTGACGGCGACGGCACCCAATTCATGGGCTGGGGTGTTGGCGAAGGCGCCGTTGAAGGAGCCGACGGGCGTGCGTGCTGCACTGGCGACAACGATGGCGTTGGAAGCGGACATGTTCTTCTCCAGGCTTTCGGGGAACGATTTCGGGTGCCGTCGGGGACTTTTCTTGCCCTTTCCACAACCCGAGTCAAACCCGAAATGGGCATGGCGTCCCACTGCCGCAAGCATGTCGCCCGTCGCTGCAACGGCGGCCCATCCGTGCTGCGCAGCATAAAATGTTCCCGCACTGCACAAACTGCTTGGATTCATGACGCTTTTGCGCATATCCTTTAAAAAGGCGCAATCGTTACCGGCGGCTTACTTAAGCTGCCCGGTGTCCGGGGAGGATGCAGATGGCCGCAAAAGACGAACCTATTGTTATCAAGAAATATGCCAATCGCCGTCTCTACAATACGGGCACCAGCACCTATGTGACGCTCGAGGATCTCGCTGAAATGGTCAAAAGAGGCGAGGACTTTACTGTCCAGGACGCCAAGACCGGTGACGACATCACGCATCCGGTACTGACCCAGATCATCTTCGAGCTGGAGAACAAGGACGGGCAGAACATGCTGCCGATCCCGTTCCTGCGTCAGCTCATCGCCTATTATGGCGACCAGATGCAGATGATCGTGCCGAGCTTTCTCGAGCAGTCGATGCTGGCCTTCTCGAAGGAGCAGGAGCGCTTTCGCGAGCAGATGAAAGATGCCCTCGGCAAGTCGCCGATGGACATGATGAAGATCGCTACGCCGATCAAGGTGCTGGAGGAGCAGACGCGGCGCAACATGGAAATGTTCCAGAACGCCATGCGGCTGTTCACGCCGTTCCCGTCCGCGGGCTCGGCGCCGGCAGCAGCGCCGGCCGAACCGGCCAGGAAGGAAACGCCGGAAAAACCCGACGACCTTCAGGAGCTGAAGGAGCAGATCGCCGCCATGCAGCGCAAGCTCGACACGATGTCCTGACTGCCGGCTGGCGAAGTGCAGCGTCGAACCTTCCTTCAGGTGCCGCTGAGACTTCGCAAGCAGCGCGGCTAGAGCTGCTCCGGCAGCGGTCCCTGGTAGCGGGCGCGTGGCCGGATCAGGCCGCTGCTCGTCACCTGCTCCACGGCATGCGCGGCCCAGCCGACGCTGCGGCCGAGCGCGAACAGGCGGAACGGCGCATCGGACGGCAAACGGAGGCCGCGCGTCAGCGCAGCCAAGGCGAAATCGACGTTCGGGCGCATGCCCGTTGCCGCAAAGGCCACATCGCAAAGCCGTAACAGCCCATCATCGACATCTATCGCGGCCAGCAACGGTTCCGCACGCGGATCGCCGTCGGGATAAAGCGGATGGCCAAATCCGGGCAGCGGCCTGTCGTGACCGAGCCAGCGTCCGACAGCCGCATCCGGCCCCAATCTCTGCGCATCCTCCGCCAGCATCATGACCGCCTCCGCGGCGCCGCCATGACGCGGCCCGGAGAGCGTGGCGAGGCCGGCAAGCAGGCAGGCCGAAACAGGTGCGCCGGTGGACGCGGCGACCCGTGCGGCGAAGGTCGATGCGTTCAATTCGTGATCGGCCAACAGCACGAGTGAGCGGCGGATCAAGTCTGCGCCGGCCGCATCGAGCGACCATCCCCGCGCCAGCCTTTCGTGCACGGCACCAGTTCCGGGAATCGCGCCGAGCGCCTGGGCCAAAGCGGCGATGGCGCCGGCCGCATCGTGGTTGAGCGAAGCCGATCTTCGGCCGAGCGAAGGCCGGCCGTTGGCCGCCAACGCGGCCAATTCCGCGAAGGCAGCCGGCCGGCCAGTTGCGCCGTTGCCATGGCGGCTCGCCGAGACGAACGACACTGGTGCGCCAGATGCCCAAAGCAGGTTTGCCGTCTGCTCCAGCGTGGCAGCCTCGCAGAGAGCAACCGCATCCTGGCCGCGATAGACAAGGCGGCCATGCAAAACGGTCGAGATCGTGGTGGCGATCGCCGGCTCACCCCAGGCAATTGCACTTTCGGCGATTGCCTGGGGATTTCGGCCACGAGCCCGGCGGCTCGCCAGCGCCGCGATGTCGTCGGCGCGATACTGGCTGCGGCGTGGATCCGCCCGGTCCGGCCGCACGCCGATGCGTCCGCGGCTGACATAGGCATAGAGGGTCTGGGCTCGCACCTTGAGACGCTCCAGGGCTTCGTCCCGCGTCAGCCACTCCGTCATGTCAGCCTTGTCATGTTGATTCCGTTGATCAAGATTGATGGTCCAGTCACCAACCCTTATCTACCACCCGGAAAGGGTCAAGGAGAAAACCAATGGCGAATGGGCTCGATGATGTGGTGGCGGCGGAAACGGTGCTCTCCGATGTCGACGGTCTTGGTGGCCGCCTGACCATCCGGGGCCATTCGTTGCCCGAACTGGCAGGCCGCTGGAAATACGCCGAGGTGGTTCATCTGCTGTTCGACGGCTTTTTCGACGATCTTCCCGACGGCAGGGAGCTGGCGAACGCGATCGGTCGGGCGCGCAGCGAAGTGTTCGAGCAGATCACACCCTTGCTGCCGTTTCTCGCATCCGTCGATATCTACAGCGCGATGCGCGCCGGTATTGCCCTGCTGCCGGATGGTGACAAATTGTCGGACGCGCTGCGGCTGGTTGCGGCACCTGCCGTGCTGACGCCGGCCTTGCTGCGCTTGCAGCGCGGCGAAAGCCCGATTGCGCCTGATAGCAAGGCCGATCATTCAGCCGACATGCTGCGGATGCTGACCGGCATTGTGGCCTCGCCTAAATTGGCGAAGGCGCTCGATGCCTATCTCATGACGGTTTGCGACCACGGCCTCAACGCATCGACCTTCGCCGCGCGCGTGGTCGCTTCGACGCAGGCCGGGCTTACTTCGGCGGTGCTGGCCGGGCTCGGAGCGCTCAAGGGGCCGCTGCATGGCGGCGCGCCAGGTCCGGTGATCGAGATGCTGGATGCGATCGAGGCGCATGGCGACGCCGCCGGCTGGCTGCGCGACGAGATCGCGCGCGGCCGCCGCATCATGGGCTTCGGGCATCGCATCTACCGTGTGCGCGATCCGCGTGCCGACGTGCTGAAAGCGGTGGTGCGGCAACTCGGCGCCAAGGGCGAAGCCGGCCACCGGCTGGCGTTTGCCGAAAGCGTGGAGCAAGCGGCGCTCGAAGTGCTTCGCATCGCCAAGCCGTCGCGCTCGCTCCAGACCAATGTCGAGTTCTTCACAGCACTTCTGCTGGAAGCGGCGGGCTTTCCGAAAGAGGCGTTCACCAATGTCTTTGCTGCCGGGCGCGTCGCCGGCTGGATTGCCCATGCGCGCGAGCAGCAGACGAGCGGACGGCTGATCCGGCCGCAGTCGCGCTATATCGGGCCGGTCCCAGACCTCGTCGCCTGAGGATTTTTCCCTCGCATACTTGCGAAAACCGGTCGCAACAGCCGGTGCCGGACACCTCTCTCGTCGGGACGAGAGAGGTCTACATGACAAAAATTTCATGTCATTGCTCCACACATCCGCTGTTCTTGGGTGACAGAGAGCCTATATGCTGCAGTGCAGCATGGTTCCGCGGGAGCCCGCCTCGAAAGGAATAAAGCCGCCTTGACCGCCAGAAAAACCGCCATCATCACCGGTTCCACCTCGGGCATCGGCCTGGCCATTGCTCACGCGCTCGCGGCCGAAGGCTGCAACGTCGTCGTCAATTCTTTTTCCGACACCGCCGACGATCACGCCATCGCCGACGCGATCGCGAAGCACCACCAAGTGAAGACCGTCTACGTCAAGGCCGATATGTCGAAGCCGGCCGAGTGCCGGACTTTGGTGGCGAAGGCAGCCGAGGCATTCGGCTCGGTCGACATCCTGGTCAACAATGCCGGCATCCAGCATGTCGCGCCGGTCGAAAGCTTCCCGATCGAGAAGTGGGATGCGATCATCGCCATCAACCTGTCATCGGCCTTCCACACCATCGCAGCCGCCATCCCGTTGATGAAACAGGCCGGTGGCGGCCGGATCGTCAACGTCGCCTCGGCCCACGGCCTTGTCGCCTCGCCGTTCAAGTCGGCCTATGTCTCGGCCAAGCATGGCATTATGGGCTTGACCAAGACTGTCGCCCTGGAGCTGGCGCGCGACAAGATCACCTGCAATGCCATTTGTCCGGGCTATGTGTTGACGCCGCTGGTCGAGGCGCAGATCCCCGACCAGATGAAGGCCAACAAGATGGACCGCGAGACGATGGTCCGTGAGGTCATGCTCGAAAAGCAACCGACCAAGGAGTTCGTCACCGTCGAGCAGGTTGCGGCGGCCGCGGTGTTCCTATGCTCGGATGCGGCGGCGCAGATCAACGGCGCGCACATCTCTGTCGATGGCGGCTGGACCGCTCAGTGAGGCTTCCAGCGGTCAAGGGCCACGCCATGCCGAAAAACGGCAAGTCGGAAGAGCCAAAGAAGATCAATGTCGCGCTGCAAGGCGGCGGTTCGCACGGGGCGTTTTCCTGGGGCGTGCTCGATCGGCTACTCGAGGACGGGCGCCTCGACATAACGGCGGTTTCGGGCACCAGCGCCGGCGCCATGAATGCCGTGGCGCTGGCCGACGGCTTTGTCCGCGGCGGTGTCGAGGGCGCGCGGCGGAAGCTCGACGATTTCTGGCGTGCGGTGGCGGCAAAGGGCCGCTTCAGCCCGGTACAGCGCATGCCTTGGGACGTCGCCTGGGGCAATTGGTCGATCGAGAACACGCCCGGCTATTTCCTGTTCGATACGATGTCTCGGGTATTTTCGCCCTATGTCGCCAATCCGCTCGCCATCAATCCGCTGCGCGACGTGGTCGAACGTGAGATCGATTTCGACAATGTGCGCGCCTGCAAGTCGATGGAACTGTTCATTTCCGCTACCAATGTCGAGACCGGCCAGTTGCGGGTCTTCTCGGACGGCGAGATCGACCTCGACACGGTGATGGCGTCGGCCTGCTTGCCGCAATTGTTCCGTGCCGTCGAGATCAAGGGCGTGCCCTATTGGGATGGCGGTTATGGCGGCAACCCGGCACTGTTCCCGTTCTTCAAGACGGCGGCCACCGAGGACGTGCTTTTGGTGCAGATCAATCCGGTGGTCCGCGAGGGAACGCCGAAGAGCGCCAATGAGATCCAGAACCGCATCGACGAGATCACCTTCAATGCCGGGCTGTTGCGCGAATTCCGCTCGATCGCCTTCGTCAAGGAACTGATCGCCGCCGGCCGATTGCCGCACGGCGAATATCGCGACATCCGCATGCACCGCATCGATGCCGACGAAGCGTTCAAGGATCTGTCGGCATCGTCCAAGGTCAATGCCGAATGGGCGTTCCTTGCCTATCTGCGCGACCTCGGCCGCACCGCGGCCAGTGACTGGCTGGAAGAAAATTACGACGCCGTCGGCAAGCGGCCGACGATCGATCTGTCCGGCGAGCTCGACGACGGCCTGAAGCCGGTACGCGGGCCGGCGCCGGGCCGGCGGGTCAAGGAGTTTCTTGCGGCGCGCAAGCAGCCCGAGGCCGCCCGCCGTCCGGCCTAGAAGGGTTCATCGTTTCGGAAACGCCGAACCGCTCTATCTTTTTGTTTTGACGCAATTCCGACGGAAAACCGTTTCACACTTTTCCTGGATTTGTCTGGCTCCTCCGCAAAGCAGATGACATCGCAATCTGTCCAATCATCCTGACACTTGCTGCCATACCGCTGTTTTGGCGATCAACAGCCGATGCTGCAGCCGCATCTTTGCGGACAAAGCAACAATCCATCAACTTTTCTGACTATATTGCGCCGCAACTTTGAGGTAGAAGCGCGCTTCGCCGATCACGGCAATTTGAATACGGCCTCGCGCGCACCCATATCGGCGACGCGCCCCAAGTAGAAGATGCGGCTTGGCCGAACCCCGCGCACTGGAAAAAATGACGATGCCGAAATTCAGGTTTCACAAGCTTGCAGCCATTGTTGTGCTCATCGGGTTCGCCGGCTGGATGGCGACAGGCGAATTCTCGTCCGTCGGCAGCGCGTCCGCCGACAACAAGCCCAAGGCAGGAGAGGTCGAGCAGCCCAAGGCAGCCGACGCAGGCAAGCCCCAAACTGGCAAACAGGGGGCTGCCAAGCCGGGGACTGCCGAGGCGGAACAGCCCAAGGCGCCGTTACGCACGGTCGCGGTCATAACCCCGCCGCGGCGCACCTATGCACGCGCTATCCGCATTTCCGGACTGACCGAAGCCGATAAGCGCGCCGTCCTGGCGACACGCGTCGCTGGCGTCATCGACAAGCTGCCGGTCAAGCAGGGTCAGCACGTCAAGACCGGCGACCTCATCCTGATGCTTGCCGCCGAGGAAAAGATCTCGGCGGTCGACAACGCCAAGCAGCTTGTCGTGCAACGTGAGGCCGAGCTGGCTGCGGCCCTGCGGCTGATGAAAACCGGCAATCTGCCCAAGCTGCAGCTCGATACGGCCCGTTCCAACCTGACGCTGGCCAAGTCGCAACTGGACGCCGCGCAAGCCGAGCTCGACCGCAACGAGGTGAAGGCGCCCTTCGACGGCGTCATCGACCGGGTGCCGGTGGAGCTTGGCAGTTCCGTCATGCAGGGCGGCGAGGTGGCGACCATTCTCAAGCTCGATCCGGTGATCGCCCGCGGCGAAGTCAGCGAACGCGATCTCGGCTATCTGAAGATCGGAGACGAAGCCAATGTGCGCCTGGTCAGTGGCCAGACCGTCAAGGGTACGGTGCGCTACATCAGCCGGGATGCATCTTCGGCAACCCGTACCTTTCGGGTTGAAGTCGCTATCCCCAATGCCGATGGGTCCGTACCGGCCGGCATGACGGCAGAAATTGCGCTCAGCGCCCAGCCGACCGACGCCGTGATGCTGCCGCGCTCGGTGGTGACGCTCGGCGACAAGGGCGACCTCGGCATCCGCGCCGTCGACAAGGACGACAAGGTCGTGTTCTTCCCGATCGATCTGGTCGACGACACGCCGACCGGCCTGGTGCTCGGCGGCATTGCGGCCGACGCCCGCATCATCGTCGCCGGCCAGGAACTGGTGAAGGAAGGCGAAGTGGTCAAGCCGGTCGCAGCCGACCAGGCGACCATCCAAAAGCTGTTGGGCGAAGCGACGACCGGGACGCAGTAATCATGGACATCGTCAAACTTGCAATCAGCAATGCCCGGCTGACCATTTCGGTCCTGGTCTTTCTCATCGTTGCCGGTGCGGTCGCCTACCAGTCGACGCCGAAGGAAGCGGAACCCGACGTTCCGATTCCGATGATGTATGTCAGCCTGATCTACCAGGGCATCTCGCCGGAAGACTCCGAGCGCCTCTTGCTGCGGCCGATGGAAGCCAAGCTGAAGAGCCTGAAGGGCCTGAAAGAGATGCGCTCGGCCGCCTTCCAGGGCGGCGGTTATGTGCTGGTCGAATTCCAGCCACAGACGGATCTCGCCACCGCGCTGCAGGACACGCGCAGCAAGGTGCAGGACGGCAAGGCCGACCTGCCGCAAGCGGCTGAGGAGCCCGTGGTCTCCGAGGTCAACATCTCCGAGTTCCCCGTCCTGGTCGTGACGCTGTCGGGCGAGGTGCCCGAGCGCGTGCTGACGGCGGCGGCGCGCGAGCTGCGCGACCGCATCGAGGAAGTGCCTGGCGTGCTCGAGGGCTCGCTGCAGGGTGCGCGCGACGACCTCGTCGAAGTGGTCATCGATCCGATGAAGCTGTCTTCCTACGGGCTGCAGCTCGACCAGTTGATCGGTGCGGTCGGCGCTTCCAACAGTCTTGTCGCCGCCGGCAATATCGAAGGATCCGAGGGCAAATACGCGGTCAAGGTGCCGTCGCTTATCGAGACGCCAGAGGATGTGGCGGCGCTTCCGGTCGTCGCCGGCCCCAATGCGGTGGTGCAGGCCAAGGACATTGCCACCATCCGCTCGACCTTCAAGGACGCCGAGACGGTCACCCGCCTCGACGGCAAGCCGGCGATCGCCATCGAGGTGAAGAAGCGCATCGGCTCCAACCTGATCGATACGATTGGCAAGGTCAGGGAGGTGTCCGACGCCTTCATCAAGACGATGCCGGAGGGCATGCACGTCACCTACACGCAAGACAAGTCCGTCTTCGTGAACCAGTTGCTCGGCGACCTGCAGAACCACGTGATGATCGCCGTCATCCTGGTGTTCATCGTCATTCTCTACGCGCTGTCTGGCCGTGCCTCGCTGCTGATCGGATTGGCCATCCCCTCGTCGTTCCTGATCGGCATCCTGTTGCTGGCAATGATGGGCTACACGATCAACATGATCGTGCTGTTCAGCCTCATCCTGGCGGTCGGCATGCTGGTCGACGACGCCATCATCGTCACCGAATTCGCCGAGCGACGCATGAGCGAGGGCATGCCGAAGGAGCAAGCGTTCGCGCTTGCCGCCAAGCGCATGGCCGGCCCGGTCATCGCGGCGACGATGACGCGCATTGCCGCCTTCTCGCCGCTGTTGTTCTGGCCGGGCATTATCGGCGACTTCATGAAATACATGCCGATCACGCTGATCGTGACGCTCTCGGCCTCGATGCTCTATGCGCTGGTCTTCGCGCCGACGCTGGGCGCGATATTTGCCAAGGCGCCGGCCCATCACCCCGACGACAATCGCGACGGCTGGTACATGGCCGTGGTCAAGCAGGCGGTGCATTATCCCATCACCGTGCTTGTCCTCACTGTGGCGCTGTTGTTCGGCGTCGGCTACGCCTATTCGAAATTCGGTGCCGGCGTCGAATTCTTCCCGAATGTCGAGCCTGACTACGGCCTGCTCTATGTCCACGCCCGCGGCAATCTTTCGCTTGCCGAAATGGACGCGGCCACCAAGACCGCGGAAAATCGGCTGCTCGGTTGGCCGGGCGTGAAGTCTGTCTATACCCGTGTCGGCAAGACGCAGGGCGGCGGCCAGGATGTTCCGGAAGACGTGGTTGGCGTGATCCAGTACGAATTCGTCGACTGGCGCGAGCGTAAATCGGCGAACTCAATCCTGGACGAACTGCGCGGCGTGATGGCCGGCATTCCCGGTGTCGACGTCGAGGTTCGCGTGCCGGAAGCCGGCCCGCCTACCGGCAAGCCGATCCAGATCAGGCTTTCGGCCGTCGATCCGAAGGGCCTTGACGACAAGGCCCGCGCCGTCGCCGCGCGCATAGCCAAGGTGCCCGGCGTCATCGATATTTCCGACGGCCTGGCGCCGCCCGGCGTCGACTGGGCGCTCGAGGTCGATCGCGCCAAGGCGGCGCAGTACGGCATCAGCCCGACTGCGGTCGGAACGGTGGTGCAACTGGTGACCAACGGGCTGAAGCTCAGCGAGTACCGGCCCGCTGGCGCCGATGATGCGGTCGACATCAGGCTGCGCCTGCCCGAGGATCGGCGCACGCTGTCGACGCTCGACGAACTCCGGGTGCAGACCGCGCAAGGCTCGGTGCCGATCTCGAACTTCGTCGTGCGCAAGCCGGAGCCGACGGTCGGTATCCTCAACCGCATCGACGGCGCGCGAACTGTGGTCGTCCAGGCCAACGTCGCTGCCGGCGCCCAGGTGGCAGCCGTCCAGCAGGAGGTCACCAAAGCTGTCGCCGACATGAACCTCGGCAGCGGCATTCGCTGGAAGCTTGCCGGTTCGAATGAGGACAGCGCAGAGGCTGGTGCCTTCCTCAGCAAAGCCTTCGGTGCCGCGATCTTCCTGATCTTCATCGTGCTTCTGGCGCAGTTCAACAAGTTCACCAGCGTCTGGCTGGTGCTGTCCTGCGTGGTCATGGCGACGATCGGCGTGTTCCTCGGGCTGCTGCTGACGGGAGGGGCATTCGGCATCGTCATGTCGGGCATCGGTGTCATCGCGCTGGCCGGGGTGGTGGTGAACAACAACATCGTGCTGATCGACACCTATGACCGGTTGCGCGAAGAGGGCTGGGACAAATACGAAGCCGTTCTGCAGACCTGCCGCGAACGTGCCCGTCCGGTGGTGCTGACGGCGGTGTCGGCGATCCTCGGCGTGCTGCCGATTGCTTTCGGCCTCGGCCTCGAAATCTTCCATCACGAGACGACGATCAACGCGCCGTCGACGCAATGGTGGATTTCGCTGTCTTCGGCGATCGTCTTCGGGCTGTCCTTCGCCACCGTGCTGACGCTGGTGGTGACGCCGTCGATGCTGATGGTGTTTACTCGCGCCAAGGTCAAACCCGGTGCGCGTCGTGGCTGGTTCAGTCGCCTGTTGGGGCGTCGAAAGGCCGAAATCCCGTCGAAAGGCCTGGACGCCGATCTGGGTGCCGAACCGGCGATCGCCTTCCCGAAGGCCGCCGAATAGAGTCCGGATCGCCATCCTGATCAAGCAAAGGCCACCCGGGAAACAATGGGCGGCCTTCTGCATTGTTCCGTCATTGCAACCTCAAAGCGAGGATTTTCTGATGACGATCAGCACCATTCTCATCATTATCCTTATTCTTATTCTGATCGGCGCGGTTCCGGCATGGCCGCATTCCCGGTCCTGGGGTTACGGACCATCCGGCATCGTCGGCGTCATCCTGATCGTTGTCCTGGTGCTGCTGTTAATGGGCCGGATCTGAGCGCAACCTTCCTCCCGAACAGCGGCGGATGACCATCAGGCCATCCGCCTTTTTTAAGTTCCTTGTTGGGCAGCTTTTTGCGTCGTCTTGATCGTGGCGATGCCGATATCCTCAAGCGCTTCCGACACTGCATCTTCCAGCGGCGTGTGCGGGATCGTACCGATAACGCTTTCCAGCCTGCCCGAAACCAGCCGGTGCGGCTCGAAGCGGAGATAGGACATCGAAACGATCTCGCGCCACATCGCCACGAACGGGCTGCCGGCGCGCAGCACCCACCACGGCATCGACGTCAGCTTCAGCGTGCGTCCGAGCGCCTTCTCCGCGGCCGCCTTGATGTCCAGATCGGTCGCCGCATGGCCGGGAAAGTTCAGCGCCTCGTAGAAGCCGAGCTTGTCGAGATTGTCAGCCAGCCCGACGAAGGCCTTGGCCAAGTCGGGCAAATAGGCCCATTCATGCACGAGATCGACCGGCCCGGGGGCGGTATAGACGCCCTTGGTCATCTTGGCGGCAACAACCAGATCGAACCACGATCCGCTGCCGGTGCCGCCGAAGAAATCACCAGCGCGCAGCAGGATCGTGCGCGCTCGACCTGCGTCTGCCTCGCGGCGAAACAGGTCCTCCATGGCGACGCGGATACGGCCCTTTTCCGTCGTCGGGCGAAACGGCGTGTCTTCGGCGATCACCGCCGGCATCTGCGAGCCGTAATTGTAGACGGTGCCCGGGAAGAGATGCAGCGCGCCGTTCGCCCGGCAGGCAGCCATCACATTCTCGGCCATCGGCAAGCATTTGCTCCAGTCGGTGTAGAGCGGGTTGAGGCCATTGAAAATGATATCGACGCCTTCGGTCGCGCGGATCAGCGCAGCACGGTCGAGCGCGTCGCCGGCGATCGCCGTAGCGCCTTTGAGCTCGGCCGGCACCTTGCCGCTGCGGGTGATGGCACGGACATCGTAGCCGGCATCGAGGAAGGCCTTGGCGACCGTGCGGCCGAGGCGGCCATTGGCGCCGAGAATTGCGATCGTGGTCATTGTTCGTCTCCGTGTTGCGTTACGACGCCAATATTGTCTCTTCGCAAACGAATGAAAATTGACTACGATTGGCGATATGATATCCAATTTTGAATGGATATCGACTGGAACCTGATCAAGAGTTTCGTCACCGTGGCGGAGACCGGCAGCCTGTCGGCGGCCGCACGAAAACTTGACGCGAGCCAGCCGACGCTCGGCCGCCACATCGCCGAGCTGGAACAGGCGCTCGGCGTCACGCTCTTCCGGCGCGGGCGGCGTGGCTATGCGCTCACGGAAGCAGGCAGCACGCTCTTTGAACGGGGTCGCGCGGTGAGCGAGCAGGCGAGCGCCTTTTCGCTGCTGGCGCTGGGATCGGTCGAGGCGATAGAGGGTACGGTGCGCATTGCCGCCAGCGAAGTGGTGGCGGCCTATGTGCTGCCGGAAATCACAGCGAGGCTTGGGTTCGAGGAGCCGGGCATCGAGGTCGAGATCGTCGCCTCGAACCAGGTCGAGAATCTGCTGCGTCGCGACGCCGATATCGCCATTCGCATGGTCAAGCCGGCGCAGAATGAACTGGTCGCGCGCAAGGTGACCGACATTCCGCTCCGCGCCTGCGCGGCAAAATCCTATCTGGACCGGCGTGGCCGTCCGCGCGAGGCCCGCGATCTGGCCGGCCATGATCTGGTCGGCTTCGACCGCAGCGATGAGATCATTCGCGGCTTTGCCCAGTTCGGCGTCCCGCTCGCCCGCAATGCCTTCCGCTTCAGGACCGATAATCAGATCGTGCTGTGGGAAGCGGTGCGGGCGGGAAACGGCATCGGCTTTGGCCAGGAGCCGCTCGCCGACCGTGATCCGCTGGTCGAGACAGTGCTGCCGGGTCTCCCACTGCCGACGCTGCCGGTGTGGCTGGCCATGCACCGCGACGTGCGTACCAGCGTGCGCATCCGCCGCGTCGCGGATTTCCTCTACGAAGAGTTCAAGCGCTATTCAGCCGGTGCAGGCTCGGCAGCAAATTCAGCGCGGTGAGCGAGCCCAGCCATCACCAGCACGACGACCAGCAGCCCGGACAGAGCGACGAAGATCGGGCCGAAGCTCGAGTGTTCGGCGATGAAGCCGATCGCCGACGGCGCCACCAGAATGCCTGAGTAACCCATTGTGGTGACGACGCTCATGCCGGTGCCGGACGCCATGCCCTCCTGGTTGCCGCCGGCCGAAAAGATGATCGGCACCATGTTGGCAATGCCGAGGCCGCAAAAGGCAAAGGCGGCAATGGCCAGCCAAGGCGAGGGAGCCAGCCCGGCCACCAGCATGCCGGCAGCAGCGGCAAGGGCCGAGGCGCGCAACGTCGTAACGGCACCGAAACGGTTGCGGACGCCATCGCCGAGAAAGCGCATGATGGCCATGACTCCGGAAAAGGCGGCATAGGCCAGGCCTGCGATGGCAAGATCGGCGCCGAGCTCCTGCCTGAGATACAGCGCCGCCCAGTCGAGTACCGCACCTTCGGAGATCATCGTCAGCAGCGCCATCAGCCCAACCAGATAGACCAGCGGGTTTGCCGGCAGCGCGAATTTGTGATGCTCGGCGACCGGGTGCTTGTCCTCGGCGATCAGGTAGCGGATCGCGACGGCGATGACGGCAAAGGCAAGAGCCGTCACCACTGTCGCATGGGCGAGGTGACCGTAGTTCTGGATGGCGAAACCGCCCAAAGCGCCGCCAGCGAAACCGCCAAGGCTCCAGAAGCCGTGCGAGGACGACATGATGGCACGGGACAGCCGCCGTTCGACTGCCACTGCGTTGGCATTCATGGCGACGTCCATGCCGCCGATCGAACCGCCGAAGATAAACATGGCGACGGCCGCAAGGGGCACGTTGGGGGCCAGAGCCACAACCAAAAGGCCGAAGCTGCCGGCAAGTCCGAACCAGCGCAGCACCGTGCGCGAGCCATGCTTCGAGATCAGATGGCCGCACCAAGTCATGGCGGTGACGGCGCCGGCACCGAACAACAGAATCAGCAAGCCGAGCGTGAACTTCGAAATGTCGAGTCGCGTCAGGAACACCGGGATCTGCGGCGCCCAACTGCCGGTCAAGAAGCCGTTGGCGAGGAAGATCCCGGCCACTGCCCAGCGTCCACGAATCGCGATCTGCGTGATTTTCTGCGCGTCCATCGGGTAGAATTCGGTCCGGAAATGGCGTTGCGCGGCAAATTAGATCGATTCAATTCACAGTCAAGCGCTCTTCGTCGAAAGTGCTTGGACCAGACGCTACGTCCTCTCGCGTCGGCCAACCATCTCGGCGGTCCACTCCGAAATCCTTACGGCTCGGGATAAGGCGCGCCATCCTTGTGCACAAACCGGCCGTCAGCGTTGGTGCTCATCATGTCGATGTCGGAGCAGGTGGCGACGTCCTCGGGCCAGCGCGAACCGACTTCGAGATAGATCGCCATCGCGCCCGATTTATTGATCATGTGATGGCCGTTGCCTGATCCTTTCGGAAAGGCCGCGCAATCACCGGCGCGCAGCACCGTCTCGCCGGCATCTTCGACGAGCGTCAGCTCGCCTTCAAGCACGTAGACGAATTCGTCTTCGTGCGAATGCCAGTGGCGCTGGCTCGACCAGTTGCCCGGCGGCAGGCGCATGAGATTGATGCCGAAGTCGGTGAGCCCGCCTGCGTTGCCTAGCCGCTGCCGCACGCGTTCGGCACAGGGTGCATCGAACGGCGGTGGATAGGATGAGCCCTTGCGTCCGGGCACGTCGGCAACGTCAATCTTAGGCACGGCAGTCCTCCCATTTGGCGGCAAACCATTCGTGAAGGTCGTTCAGCGCGATGGATTGTGACCCTAGTGATCCCTGGGGCGTCTTGCCTCGAACTCGGCCTTCTTGGCGTCGGAGGCTTCGACCTGGTTCAGTGCCTGCCACTCGGCATAGGGCATGCCGTAGATGATCTCGCGCGACTGTTCCTTGCTGAGTTCGACACCTTCGGCTTGCGCCGCATCGCGGTACCAGTTGGACAGGCAGTTGCGGCAGAAGCCGGCGAGGTTCATCAGGTCGATGTTCTGTACGTCGGAACGCTCGCGCAGATGCGCGACCAGCCGGCGGAAGGCAGCGGCTTCGAAATCACGCTTTTGTTCGTCGCTGAGTTCGGTCATGTCATGTTGGCCTCCCTTGGGCCTCATCATACCGGCCCGGTGCGCGAGCCGAATATTTTCACCGCATGTATATCGGCACGTCGATCTATCGCGTCAACGATCGGCGCCAGCCGTTCGGCCCAGGCGAGAGCACCCTTGCGGTCGGCGATCAGGTCCTGGCGGATCTCGAGAAGCGCATGGGCAAAGCCGTTGACGATAGCGTGCCGGAACATGGTATCGCCACGCAGAGCGCCGTCATAGGGTTCGTTATCGCCGACGACGAGGCTCTTGTCCTCGGCGAGCATGTCGATCAGCGGCCGCGCCACGCGATCGTCGAGGTCCCATAGTATGCCGACGTGCCACGGCCGCACGAAGCCCTGCATGGTCGGCGTGAAGGAATGCACCGAAAAGATGAAGGGTGCCTGCGTGGACGCTTTTGCCACAGAGGCGATCATGGCGCCGACGGCATCATGATAGGGGCGGTAAAAGCGGTCCAGCCGCCTTTCGCGCTCCTCCAGCGCGATGGGGTAATTTCCCGGGATGACGGTTCCGTCATAGAGCTGGCGAATCAGCGTTGGATCGTCCTCGCCGCGATTGGGGTCGATCAGCAGTCGCGAAAAATTGGCAAGCACGGCCGGAACGCCGAGCAGACTTGCGAGTTCGCGGGTTACAGTCTCGACGCCGATGTCGTAGGCGATATGGCGGTCGAACTCCGCCGCCGGCAGGCCGAGACTGCCATATTCCTCCGGCAGGTCGCGGCGGGCGTGATCGGCCAGAAGCACCATGCCGCGCTTGCGATCGCCTTCGACGATATCGAAAGGCGCGAAAACTGTGGATCGGGTCATTGGCGGGAAAGGTCTGTTCGCGGGCTTTCGGGGAGGTGGTATCGTCATTCCACGAAGAGAACGCTTGCGCAATGCCGTTGTTTGGCCACGGTTTCTGCCAAAAAACTGAGCAGGGGCGACCGCAAGCGCGCCAGAGCCTTCTAAATCGATTGGAATTGGACAGATCGGCGCGTTGACATGCGTACGGACTTTTCCGAAAAGGGGCGTTGAGAGATGCAAATGTGGTTCTTGAGGGGTTTCAGGATGGGTTTCGCCGGCAGGCTGCGTGTGCGCCACGCCTTGGCCATGCCGCTCCTGGTACCGGCCATGGGTCTTTTCGCGGTGATTTCGGCCTCGCCGGCACGGGCCGATTTCCGGGTCTGCAACGCCACGCAGAACCTGGTCGGTGTCGGCATCGGCTATCGCGCCAAAGCCGGCTGGATCACCGAAGGCTGGTGGCACATCGAAGGATCGAGCTGCAAGACGCTGATCGAGGGACCGTTGTCATCAAGGTTTTACTATCTTTATGCAGAAGACGCCGAGCGCGGCGGACGCTGGGATGGCCCGATCAACATGTGCGTGGCCGAAAAAGAGTTCAAGATCGCCGGCGTTACCGATTGCGTCGCCCGGGGCTTTCAGCGCGCCGGATTCCAGGAATATGACACGGGCGAGCAGGCAAGCTGGATGGTCCAGCTGACTGACGAGCCCGCAACGGATGGCGCTCCAGCCGCCCCGGGAACAAACAGTCAATGAGACGCAGCCGCAAGGTCAAGATCCTCGCCACCATCGGTCCGGCCTCCTCGTCCGAGGAGATGCTGAAGAAGCTGTTCGAAGCCGGCGCCGACGTGTTCCGCATCAATATGAGCCACACCGACCATGAATTGATGCGTACGCTTGTCGGCCGCATTCGTGCCGTCGAGGAGGCGGTCGGCCGGCCGATCGGCGTTCTCGCCGACCTGCAAGGGCCAAAGCTGCGCGTCGGCAAGTTCGCCAACGGCAAAGAGGTGCTGACCGTCGGTCAGACCTTCACGCTCGACGACAATCCCGAGCCCGGCAATTCGACGAGGGTCTACCTGCCGCATCCCGAAATCCTGCGTTCGGTCGAGGCTGGTCATCGCCTGCTGATCGACGACGGCAAGCTCGAGCTCAAGGCGGTCAGCAGCAACGGCAAGGCGATCGTCTGCACCGTCGTCGCCGGCACCACCATTTCCGACAAGAAGGGCGTCAGCCTGCCCGACACCGACCTGCCGGTCGGCGCGCTGACGGAAAAGGACCGCCGGGATCTCGACGCGGTTCTGGCGACCGGCGTCGACTGGGTGGCGCTGTCCTTCGTGCAGCGGCCCGAGGACCTGGCCGAAGCGCGCAAGATCGCACGCGGCCGGGCGCTGATCATGGCCAAGATCGAAAAGCCGCAGGCCGTCGCCCGGCTGGCCGAGATCATCGAGCTTTCGGATGCGCTGATGGTCGCCCGCGGCGATCTCGGCGTCGAGATGCCTCTCGAAGCCGTGCCTGGCATTCAGAAGCAGATCACCCGCGCCGCGCGCCGTGCCGGCAAGCCGGTGGTGGTCGCCACGCAGATGCTGGAATCGATGATCACCGCGCCGGTGCCGACGCGGGCCGAGGTGTCGGACGTGTCGATCGCCGTGTTTGAAGGCGCCGACGCGATCATGCTTTCGGCGGAGTCCGCCGCCGGCGCCTATCCGGTCGAGGCGGTGGCGATGATGAACCGGATCGCCACCAAGGTCGAAACCGACCCGACCTATGCCGGAATTATCAACGCGCAGCGCTCGGAACCGGAAGCGACCGGAGCCGACGCGATCTCGCTCGCCGCCCGCGAAATAGCCGAGACGCTGAAGCTGTCGGCGATCATCACCTATACCGCGTCCGGCACGACCGGCTTGCGCGCCGCGCGCGAGCGGCCGCAAGTGCCGATCGTGGCGCTGTCGCCGATCCTCAACACGGCGCGGCGGCTGTCGCTGTTGTGGGGCACGCATTGCGTCGTTTCCCCCGACGCCAGCGACCTCGACGACATGGTCGACCGCGCCTGCCGCATCGCCTTCGATGAAGGTTTCGGCAAGCCGGGCGACCGCGTCATCATCACGGCCGGCGTGCCGCTGAGGACGCCGGGCTCGACCAACATGCTGCGCATCGCCTATGTCGGATCGGAAGTCGGCCGCTAATGTCGGCCGCGGCTGCCGGATAGGCCGGCTGCATGGCGCGTGGTAAACACGGCGCCAGCCGGGCGCATCGACGGCAGTTGGGTTAGGATAGACGCCGAACTCCGCCAGCTTGCATCAGCCTGTGACCGGTTCGGGAGTAGGGGAGTAGGGCGTTCCACAGTGCAATCTGCACCTCTCACATACTACCTTACTCCCCTATTCCCTTACTCCCCTATTCCCCTACTCCCTTACTGGTCTCAAATGCCTTCGCCGGCAAGCTCCTCGGAAAGTGCGGCGACCTGGTCCTGGGCGCTGCGCATCATTGGGTAGATGCCGAGCACGCGCTGCCAGGCCTCAAGTGCCGACTGCTTGTGGCCGGTTTCGGCCATGATCTGAGCCAGGCCCGAAAGCGCGCCGAAATGGCGTGGTTCGAGCTGCAGGGTGCGGTCGATATCCGCCATCGACTTCCCGTAGTTCTTCATCATGAAATGAACAGTGGCGCGCCGGTTCCAGCCTTCCGCATAGGTCGGCTGCAAAGTCACCACCTGATCGAGGAAATCGAGTGCAACATCGAATTTCTGGTTTTCGATCGCCTTCTGCGACCATTGCATCATCAGGTCGATAGAGGCGCTGCCCGACTGGGACCACTCGCTGCCGATCCGTCCGGCGATGCGCTCGGCCGCCTTTTCATTGCGTTCGCGCTTGAGATCGGCAAACAGCTGATCGAGCCGCGCCTGTTTCGTCTTGACGACCGGAGGTGCTGTCGGCGGTGTTGTGGTCGGATCTTCAGCCCACGCCGGCAGCGAGACAGCGCCGGAAACGAGGAAAGCCGTGAAAAATGCAAAAAGAATCCGCATCGCGGGAATCTAGCCCCCGACGCCGGATCGTCAAACTGAATTTAGCGTGAGAGTCGTATCATGCGGACGGAGGCGCGCAGCCTCCGTCGAAAACTCAACCCTGGCGCGCCTTGTAGCGCGGCGCGGTCTTGTTGATGATGTAGATGCGGCCCTTGCGACGAACCAGCTGGTTGTCGCGGTGACGCGCCTTCAACGCCTTGAGCGAATTCTTGATCTTCATGGTCTTGCCCGTCGGTCTGGGCCCGGTCACGGGCCGAATTATTAAGGCGCGCCCACAGACGCGCCTTTGAACTGTGCGTGGCTCATAGACGAGGAGCGTTGCCCGTGTCAACCGCAAGCGCGTTGCCTAAACGATACGGACCGTTTCGTATCATCAAATATCCGCCACTGGCGTCTTGCGGCGTTGCGCAGGCTTGAGACGGCTGGAATGATGCGGTTGCGAATTGGAGATCGTCATGCGCCGAATTCTTGTGTCCGCCTGTCTTGTCGTCCTCGCGGCAGGTTCTGTTGCCTATGCGCAAGAATGCGACCGCAACGACGACAGCCAGCAGATGATGAACATCTGCGCCGACGCGGACTACAAATCCGCCGACGCCAAGCTCAACAAGGCCTACCAGGATCTCATCGGCGGAAGTGACGCAAAAGCCAGGAAGCTGTTGCAGACGGCGCAGCGCGCCTGGATCGCTTTTCGCGACGCGGAATGCAGCTATTCCGCCGCGGACAGCGAAGGCGGCTCGATCTATCCGATGCTGATATCGGAATGCCTGACGCGGCTGACCGACGATCGCACCAAGCAGCTCACCGCCGATTCGACCTGCGCGGAAGGCGATGTGAGCTGCGCCAGCCCCGACGAGGACGAGAGCGGCGAAATCCAGTAAGCGTAGGTTCTAACTTTGTGTTTGAGCATGATCTTTTCCGAAAACCGGATTCCACTTTTCGCTAGCGCGGACCTTCGGTTCGGGATCATGCTCTAGCTGCGGCGGCTGACGCGCGTAAAATGGCCCATCTTGCGGCCGGGCCGCGCCTCGGCCTTGCCATAGAGGTGCAGCATCAGATCGGGCTCGGCGAGCAGCTCAGGAACGCGCCTGACATCGTCGCCGATCAGGTTTTCCATGACGCAGTCGAACTGCCGGGCGGGATTTCCCAGTGGCAGGCCGGCGACGGCGCGGATGTGCTGCTCGAATTGCGAGACGGTGCAGGCGGCCTCCGTCCAGTGGCCGGAATTGTGGACGCGCGGCGCTATCTCGTTGGCCAACAGCGAACCGTCGGCAAGGACAAAGAATTCGACGCCGATGACGCCGACATAGTCGAGCGCTGCAAGGATCTCTGCCGCCGCCGTTTGAGCCGCAGCCGCCGTCTCGGATTTTACTCCGGCCGGCAGCGTCGAGCTGTGAAGAATACCGTTGCGATGGACATTCCACGCTGGATCATAGGCGGCGAGCGAGCCGTCGCTGCCGCGCGCGGCGATCACCGAAATCTCGCGCTCGAAGGTGACGAAGGATTCCAGGATCAACGGCACGTTGCCCATCGCCTCGCAAGTGCCGGCAAAGCCGCCTGTTTCTATGTTGCGGAAGACACGCTGGCCCTTGCCGTCATAGCCCATGCGGCGCGTCTTCAATATGCCGCTGCCGTTGAACTGTTTCAGCGCAGCCGTCAGTTCCTCGTCATTGTCGACGGGGCTGAAATCCGCGGTCGGTATGCCGATGCCGTTGAGGAATTTCTTTTCCGCTAGCCGGTCCTGCGCCACTTCCAGTGCGCGTGCCGGCGGATAGACCGGCACCGTAGAGGCAAGTGCCGCGGCGGCCGCGACCGGTACGTTCTCGAATTCATACGTAACGACGGCACTGGCCGCAGCCAGCTCGCTAAGCGCGGCCGCGTCGTCATAGGCGGCGACGATCTGCCGGTTGGCGACCTGTGCCGCCGGGCAATCCGGCTGCGGTTCCAGCACGACGATGCGGTAGCCGAGGCGGGCCGCGGCCATCGCCAGCATGCGGCCAAGCTGGCCGCCGCCGATGATGCCGATGCTCGATCCCGCCGGCAGGCTCACGGCGCATCCGTGGGCTCGGCGGCCACCTTGGCGGTCTGCGCGGCGCGCCAGCTATCCAGCCGGGCGGCGAGCTTTTCGTCGCTCAGCGCCAGCACCGCGGCGGCCAGAAGGGCAGCGTTGGCAGCGCCGGCCTTGCCGATGGCCAAAGTGCCGACCGGAATGCCGGCCGGCATCTGCACGATTGATAGCAGCGAGTCCTGGCCCGACAGCGTCTTTGATTCCACCGGCACGCCGAACACCGGCAGCGGCGTCATCGCCGCCGTCATGCCGGGCAGATGCGCCGCACCGCCGGCACCGGCGATGATCACCTTGTAGCCGGCCGCCTTGGCGCCCTTGGCGAAGTCATAGAGCCGGTCGGGCGTGCGGTGGGCCGAGACGATCAGGCGCTTGTGCGGAATTCCAAGCGCCTCAAGCGTTTCGGCGGCGTGGCGCATCGTCGCCCAGTCGGACTGGCTGCCCATGATGATGGCGACGTCGGCGCGGTGATCGTCCAAGCTTCTGCTCTCCGGCGGCAAAAGCGCGCATTAGCTGAAATCGAGGGGAGCCGCAAGGATGGCCGGAAACGGCAAAGCCGCTTGTGCCGTCTCCGTGGCTACGCACATGGACAGGGGCGGTCTGTCATCGGGCGGCCGCTGCTCGGAAGCGGTTGACGAAGTCGTCAAGTTCAGGCCGTTCGGTATCGGAAATCGCCCAGTAGGAAAAGGCGCTGTCGCTCCAGTGGACCAGCGAGAAGCCACCAGCAGAAAGATCGACCGGTCCGGCTGTCGAGCCGGTTTCCTCGGGCGCGGCGACGAGAGTGATCAGGTGCTCGCGGTGCCTGTAGACCAGTGCCGGCACTGGCTGGTCGGCGATCACCTCGACCCGACCGCCGAGCAACGCGAAGCCGTCACTGGCAAGATCAGGTGCCGGCGGCGACAGGCCGACCCTGCGATCCAGCCAGGGTTTGACCGTGTGCCGGTCCGACGAGACGACGTCCACGGGGCTGGCTGCCAGCAGGCTGCGGCGATGGCCGCTGGCGACCGCGGCGGCAAAGCTGTCGGGCGCCCTGCTCAGCATCATCCATTGCGTCGCGCCGCTGGCCAGCACGGCGGTAACGATGATCGACGCCGCCAGCGCGCGCCAGTCGAACGCGCCAAATCGGTGCACCGCTCTGTGTGCCGGCGGCACTCGAGCGGCGGGCGCCGGCGCCGGCAGCACTTTCTCCGCACCGGCTGTCCCGATTGCAGCGATGCGAGCCTTGAAATCCTCACGGACATCGAGCCTCGGCAGCCCGCTGACGACCGTCTGCAGCGCAGCGATGCGGGCATGCTCGGCGGCGAGCGCCGGATCGGCCGCGATGCGTCGCTCGACAGCCAATGCTGCTGCTGCGTCGAGCTCGCCATCGACCAAGGCATGGATCATCAGCTCCACGCCCGCCGGGTCATCGGGCAGTCCATCGTTGTGCGCGATCATGGCGCCCTCCCAAGTTGGGATATCAGCAGACCGCGCGCCCTCGCCAGCCGCGACATCACCGTGCCTAGCGGCACGCCAAGCAGCGTCGCGATCTCGCGATAGCTGAGGCCGTTGATGTCGCGCAGCACCACAGTCTCGCGAAATTGGTGCGGCAGCGCGGCGATCGCCGCCTCGAGTGCGGCCGTGTCGGCCTTGGCGATCAGGCTTGCCTCAGGACTATCCGTATCCGGCAGGCCGGCGCCATATGCAGCCGTCATGTCATCGAGGTCGCTCAGGTCGCCGACGGCGACGATACTGCGCGGCCGGTTGCGCGCCAGCCAGGAGTAAGAGGCGTTGCGCACGATCGCCAGCAGCCAGGCGCGCGCATTGCCGCCGGCATAGCCGGCGATGCCCGCATGCGCCTTCAAACAGGCCTCCTGCACCACATCCTCCGCGTCGGCGGCGTTGCCGGTCAGCCAGCGGGCAAGCGCAAGCGCATCCGCGAGATGGGGCAGAACCACCTCGCGAAAGCGCTCTGTCGCGGCCTCTTGGTTCAACACCGTCGCATCGCCCGGCATCCCGGGCAGAACCGTCCGAAAATCCTCACGGAGCGACGGTGATCCTGCCCTGCATGTGCGGGTGAAGCCCGCAGAAATAGGCATAGTCGCCCATTTTGGTGAAGGTGAAGGCATATGTGTCACCGGTGTCAAGCGCCTTGGAGCGAAACGAGACATCGTTGGCGACCACCAGATGCGGGATGTCGTCGTCATTCTCGAAGGTCACGGTAGTGCCCTGCTTTACCGTCAGCACCGCCGGTGTGAAGGCAAAGTTCTCGATCTTGACCATTGGCTGGTCAGCTGCGTTCAGTGGCATGGCAACCATTATCAGGATCGCCGCCAAACCGAACGTGACAGAGGATACGACCAAGACGCGGGATGGGAAGCGGATCATCGCATTTCCCCTCAGGCCAGCGTGCTGTCGATGATGGCGAGGTCCTGCCCGCCTTGCTTGACTGTCACGCTGCTTGTGCCGAGCAGGCTGCGCAACTGGCCGGCAGGTACCGTCATCGGCCCGGGTGAGGCTGCGGTGCCCGGCGCCGGTTGCGGGAAAGCGGTCGAGCGCGCGGTATGAAAGGTAACGTTGCCTTCGACCTTCTGCATGATCTGGTGGATATGGCCGTTGAGTACGGTGACAGAGCCGAAGCGCTTGAGCAGGGCCAAGGCCTGCGCCGCGTCGTCGGTGCCCCAGCCCCATTCGGGATAAACAGCCCATAGCGGAATGTGGGCAAAGACGACGATTGGCGTCGAGGCGGTGACCGCCTTCAGATCATCGGCCAACCATGCCAACTGGTCGGCGCCGAGATTGCCCAGCCCGCCAGCCTTCAGGTTGACGACGTTGACCAGCCCGATGAAATGGACGCCGTTCTGGTCGAACGAATACCAGCCAGCGCCCTTGGTGCCCTTGCCGTAGCGGTCGAGATAGGCCTGGCCATTGCCGTCATCGATCAGGTCGTGCTCACCGGGCACATAATGCACGTCGAAGCCTGCGCCGCCGATGATCTGGGCAGCGTTGTCGAACTGCGCGGCTTTCGACAAATGGGTGATGTCGCCGGTGTGGATCATGAAAGCGGGCTTTTGCGGCAACGCCTGGATCTTGCCGATGGCCTCCTTCAGCGTGTCGATGGCGTGCGGGTTGGCAGCCTTGTCGAAGCCGATGTGGCTGTCGGAGATCTGGAGGAAAGTGAAGCCGGTGGCCAAGGCCTCGGCGGCTTGCGACGCACCGAGCAGGCTGAGCGAAACCGGCACGCCGGCCGAAATTGTCCACAGCACTCCCGTGCCGGCCCAGATCATGCATTCCAGTGCATGACGGCGGCTGATGCCGTCAGCTTCATTGTCGTGGTGGTGGGTCATACCGGTCTCCTGCACGCCGGAAATGGCGTCTGTTTGGGAGACCAATGGGCGGGGTGGTTTATTCCGCCCGAAGACTAAAAGTTCATTCACACTGCCGTGATGGCGCACTGGCCCGATGCGAAGCCGGCGCTGGAAGGCACTGGCTCGACCACGCTCTGGCGATGTCTAGTCCGGCCAGCGCAGCGCTCCGGCGGACTGCTTGCGAGCGGGTTTCATCGCATCCGCGGGCCGATCGGCAGCACTCAACACCGCCCGCAGGCGTTCGGCAACGATCTCCGCCTCGCCGGGATGGAGATTGCACGGATCAAGGAAGAAGTGACCGCGCTCGACCTCGTGGTTGCGCACGAGCACGGGCGGCGAACCCGCCGCAAGCGCCGAGGCGAGGCCGGCGGCGGTGAAGCGGCTTTCCGGCGCAACAAACACCTGCAGGCGGTCGAGAGGATTTCCGGTCGGATCTGGAATGACACGTGCCTCGATGCCAGGCAGGCCCTGCAATGCGGTTTGCCACAGATGCAGTGCGGCTTCTTCCCGCTGGCGAATGCCGGCATGGTCGCGCCGCTCCCAGGCTTCCAGGGCCGCCATAGTGCCGGCAATGCTCTCCTTGCCGACTTTCATGGCGCGCGCAACGCCCCGGTTCTGGAGATAGGCGGCCCGTACCAGATCCTTGCGGCCGGCAACGATGCCGCTTGTCGGCCCTGAGAGAAATTTGTGCCCGCTGTAGACAACAATGTCGGCGCCGCGCGCCAGAAAGCCACGCAAATCGTATTCCGAGGCGGCGTCGACGATCACCGGCACGCCCTTGGCGTGGCAAATCTCGCAGAACTCCTCAAGCGAGAGCATGCCGTATTGCACGGTGTGGTGCGCAACGACGTAGAGGGCTGCCGCCGTCCGGTCCCGGATCGCCTCGGCAACATGATAATCCTGGGTGACGCTGACCGTGCCGGCAGGCACTGCCTTGGCTCCGGCAAGCCGGATCGACTGGTCGATCGGCGCGCCATAATTGACGATGTGACCAAGCTGAACGATGACCTCCGATTTGAGGCCCTCGGTGTCGTCCGGCAGCCGCTCGATCGCAAGAAGGCTGGTCCCGGTCATCGCGCCGGCAATCGCCATTGTTATGCCGCTGGCGCAGCATGCGGTGATGAAGCCGGCCTCGCCGCCGGTAAGGCGTGCAATCACCCTACTTGCGGCGCGCTGCAGATCGTCCATCTCGACCCATTGCGAGGCCATTTCCGACATTGCGGCAATCGCTTCTGGCACGATGATCGAAGCACCGAGTGCCGTCATCGTGCCGGAGACATTGATGATTGGGCGAACGCCAAGCCGTTCGCGGATTGTCGTGTTGGAACGGTCAGCGGCATAGGTCGTCATCTCTGTAGATCCTGTTTAAGATTTCAGGCGGCGATCTCGACGACCGCCTCGATTTCAACTGTGATGTTGCCCGGCAGCGAGCCGACACCGATCGCGGAACGGGCATGTCCGCCAAGCGTATCAAAGACGGCCGCGAAAAGATCGGAACAGCCGTTCACCACCTTGGGGTGCTCGCTGAATGTCGGCGTCGCATTGACAAAGCCAAGCAGCTTGACGACGCGCACGATGCGGCCGAGGTCGCCGGCCGCCGCATGCATGACGGCGAGCAGGTTCAGGCCGGTCAGACGCGCATGCCCGTAGGCCTCTTCAACGCTGACATCCTCTCCGACCTTGCCGGTGCAGAGCGCGCCATCGGCGCGCAACGGCCCCTGGCCGGAGAGGAAGATCAGCCGTCCGCTCTCGGCATAGGTGACGAAGTTGGCGATGGGCTTCGGCGGCTCGGGCAGTGTCAGGCCCAATTCCGCGAGCCGGATGTAAGGCGTCATAAAAGCTCCTTGCGACAGCTTTCGCCGTCCGATGTCAAAAATGCGAGGCGCGAAACCGCGCCAGGAAACTGCGAAGGCGTTCATTGTCGAACCCCGCCGCCAGAATCTCGGCGGGTGGTCCGACGGCACTGACGCCGCCATCCGCCATGAAAACGATGCGGCTCGATGCGTCGCGCGCAAAAGCCATTTCATGCGTGACCATCAGCATCGTCATGCCGTCTTCGGCGAGGCTGCGAACGACCTCGAGCACCTCGCCAACCAGTTCGGGGTCGAGCGCCGAGGTTATCTCGTCGAGAAGCAATATCTTCGGCTCCATCGCCACGGCGCGGGCGATGCCGACGCGCTGCTGCTGGCCGCCGGAAAGCTCGGCCGGCAGACTGTCGGCTTTGTGGGCGAGGCCTACGCGGCCGAGCCAGTGCTCGGCAATGGTGCGGGCCTCGGCATTGCTCTTGCCGCGCACCTTGCGCAGGCCAAGCATGATGTTGCCGGCCGCAGTCAAATGCGGAAACAGATTGAAGCTCTGGAACACCATTCCGGTCTCGGCTCGCATCGCCGCCAGGTCGCGCTCGCTGCGTCGCTGGCGTGTTCCCGTCTCGCGATAGCCGACTTCTTTGCCGTCGATACGGATCGAGCCGCTGTCGTAGCTCTCCAGGAAGTTGACGCAGCGCAGTAGCGTGGTCTTGCCGCTGCCGGAGGGGCCGATGATAGTCACGACCTCGCCGCGTGTCACTTGCAGGCTGACGGAGCGCAGGACCTCGACGGATCCAAAGGCTTTGGAAACCTCGGTGACATCGAGAAGTGCCGGATTCTGGTGCGACGCGTTGGACATCGTGCTATTCCCGGATGAAGGAGAAACGCCGCTCCAGGCGCCGGCTGGCCAAGGAGAGGGCGTAGTTGACGGCGAAGTAGACGAGCGCACCGAGAATGTAGAGTGGCATCGCCTCATAGGTGCGGCCGATGACCTGGTTGATTGCCTGCATGAGGTCGGTGATGCCGAGCAGCGAGACCAGCGCGCTGCCCTTCACCGCGTCGGTGACGCCATTGATCCAGGGTGGCAGGAAGCGCCTGAACGCCTGCGGAAAAATGACGTAGGCCAGCCGCTGGCGAAAGGTCAGTCCGATCGCCATCGCCGCCTCGGACTGACCCTTGGGAATCGAGCCGACGGCGCCCCTGAGATACTCGACGACTTGTGCGGTCTTGAAGAGGGTGAGGGCGAACACGGCCGCCCAAAAGGATTCCAGATGCAGCCCCACCGCAGGCAGGCCGTAATAGACGAAGAAGATCAGCACCAGGATCGGAATGCCGCGTATGGTGTCGCTGAAGATGCGCACTGCCCAGCGCAGCGGAAAAGGACCATAGACAAGGCCGACGCCCATCAGCACGCCGGCGATGAGCGATAACATCACGACCAGCAGCGACACCCACAAGGTTACGGCAAAGCCTTCGGCGAGGAACGGCAAGGCGTAGATGATCTGGCTCAGCATGTCAGCGCGCCGCCTTGAACCGGCGCTCGACGAGCCGCAGCGCGAAAAGCAGCGTGTAGCCGGTCAACAGGTACATTGCCGTCACCACCAGATAGACTTCGACAATGCGGAACGTGTTGAAGTTGATCCACTGGGCGCCATAGGTGAGTTCGGGTACCGAGATGACCGACGCCACGGACGTATCCTTGAAGAGCGATATGAATGTGTTGGAAAGCGCCGGCAGGGTTATGCGCAGCATCGTCGGCAGGCGCACATCGAGCAGCCTTTGCCATGGCGTCAGGCCGATTGCCTTGCCGGCGTCGAGTTGACCGCGCGGCACCGCCTCGAGCCCCGAGCGAAACACCTCGACCAGGTAGGCGCCGCTGTAGAGCGACAGCGTGGCAATGAATGAGGTTTGCGCGCTGTAGGCAATGTCGACCACCGTCGGCAAGCCGTAGAAGACCAGATAGACGAGCAGGATCAGCGGCACGTTGCGGATGAACTCGACATACCCCGCGATGATGGTCCGCACCGCACGTCCGGCCGACACGTACCAGACCGCCAGAACGAGCCCGATGACGATGCCGATCGCGATCGAGATGACGGCCAGTTCGAGGCTTAGCAGCAGTCCGCCCCAGAGCTTGTCGAAATGCCGCCAGATAAGGTTGAAGTTGAGAGTATAACCCATGCGTCCTCGTCATGGAGGGCTGTGATGAGAGAAGGCGGAAGGACGTTGTCCTTCCGCCTGCTTGCATCAAATGACCGGGAAACCGGGATGGCGCGCCGGCGGCTCCTGTCCGAAATAATCCTTGAACGCAGCGTCGTAGAGTGCCGTTTCATGGCCGAACATGGCGATGGTGAAGGTCTGGTTGACGAAGGTCAGCCAGTCGAGGTCGCCCTGCCGCAGCGCGGCACCATAAAGCATCGAGAACCAGCTCTTGCCGGCATCGAAGTACTTATCCGGATTGCGCGAGGCGAGCCAGCGCACCGTTGACAGATCGACCGCGGCGGCGTCGACGCGCTTCGATTCCAAGGCCTGCAGCACGTTGGCCTGCGTGTCTATCTGCATCACCTGCGACTCCGGCAGGACGATATGCACGTTAGCCTCGGCATCGACATTTTGCAGGATGGAAATCCGCGTCGCCGAACCGCCGGCAAGCAGCTTGTCGAAGGTCTTGTTTTCGGCGTTCGGAAGGGTCAGCAAGGCGATGCCTTCGACGTAGTAGGGTCGGGAGAAGTGGATCAGCTGCGAGCGCTGGGCGGTCATGGTCATGAACTGGATGGTGATGTCGACCTTGTTGGTGGTCACGTTCGGAATGCGCTGAGCCGGATCCTGCATGACGAATTCCACTTTGGTCGGATCGTCGAAAAGCCCCTTGGCGAGGATGCGACCCATGGTGATGTCCATGCCTACCAGTTCGCCGGCGTCGTTCTCGAAATGCCAGGGCGCGTTGGTGCTGCCGGTCCCGACGATTACCTTGCCGCGCTCGAGGACGGTGCGCAGCAGGCTGTCCGGCGCTGCCTGGGCCGCCGCTTTCTGAACGTCGACCGCGGTAGCGGCGCTCATCACTCCGGCCGTTGCAAGCCCGGCCATTCCCAGTTTCAGAAATTCACGCCTTTTGGATATGTCGTTCACGGCGACCTCCTTTCGTGTTGAGTTCCCCTTTGGACCAGCAGTACAGGCATCGGTTGCAACTGACGTCATTGTCCCTTACAAGAGACGCCTGTACTCTGTACAAGACAGATTAACATCAGGGATCGATAATGCAAGATGGCAATGCCTTGGCCGCTCGACCGGACATCGGTCTGGACGAAGACAAGAACTCGGGCTCTCGGGAGAAGGGTCTCAACCGGGTTCTCCAGATTCTGGAGTTTCTCCACACGACCCAGCGTGCGATCGGCATCGGCGACCTTGCCAAGGGGGTAAACGCGCCGCGTTCGACTACTTATACGCTGGTGCGCTCGCTGGTCGACGCAGGCCTGCTGGAAATGGCCGGAGACGGCAATCGGGTCTATTTCGGAAAGAAGCTCTATCTCTACGGAATGGACTATGTGCGGGGCAACGACCTGCTCAGGCGAGGGCGCCAGGAAGTCGACCATCTGTCACGCGAGACCGGCGAGACCTCGGAGTTGTGCATGCTGCAAAGCGGCCGCTACACCATCGTCCATTCAAGCCCGGGAACGAGGCCATTCCGGATCAGCTCGGCGACGGGTCTGCAAATACCGCTCCCCTGGACAGCTTCCGGGCGACTGCTCCTCGCCGGCTTCGACAGGGCAGCGATTGAGGATATGGTCTCCGAGGACGATCTCGTGCTGCCGGACGGCCGCAGATTGCAGCTCGACGATTTCATAGACGACATCGCCGTCGCCAAGTCGGCCGGCTACTGCATCACCTCCGGCCTTGTCGATGCCTACACGAAATGCCTGGCCGCGCCGGTCTTTTCAGCGCCGGGCAGGGTCGAGGCGACGATGTGCCTGGTGGTTCCCATCGATACCTCGACCGAAAAGACCGATGATCTGATAGAGCTGTTGCTCGAGCGCGCCGCGCGGCTTTCGATCGCGGCATAGGCCGCCTTTCCAGCAGGCCAGCGCCGGCGTCCGTTCAAGCGATAATGTCTGGAATGATCTTGTCTTCCAGCGCCATCAGCCTGTCCTTAAGGAAGAGCTTCTTTTTCTTCATGCGCTGGATCTGCAGCGGGTCGCAATTCATGGCGATCATCGCATTGATGGCGGCGTCGAAATCGGCGTGTTCCTGCTTCAGCCGGGAATATTCGAGGCGGATATCTGCCTGTTCCTGATCGGACATTTTTACCGTCTGCACGTCTGCGGCGCCCAAACTATGGGCCTGATTGGGCGGGACCGGGTCTTCTTGCACCGGCGCGCAGCCCATATCACATTTCATATTGGCGTGGAATGCTACCACGCAGCATTCGACATCGGTGCGCGATGGTGGCACACTGTCATTATGCCGTCACAGAAGCGAGCCTGCGGTGGACGTGCCATGACGGCTGCAATCCGAGGAAACCATGAAAGGGAGAACCAATCATGTCTCTTGCATCCCATCTTGATGAGCTGCAGCGGAAACACGGCGACATCGAACGGGAAATCGACGATGCGATGACCCATCCGTCGGTAGACGACCTCGAAATCGTGAATCTCAAGCGGCGCAAGCTGGCGCTCAAGGACGAGATTGAAAAACTGAAGGCGAAACCGACGACCCACTGAAGCCCTTCCAGGACTAGAACCGCCGCCCGGCGCGTGATTTCTTTCCGGTGGCATGTCTCTATGCTGCCGGAAACGCCTATGGATTCGCGGCAAGCTGCCGTCTTGTTATTTCCGATTTGCTAGGCCTGCGCGCCAGTCGCCATTGACAAGCCATCTTTGCTCCTCCACCTCATGCCCGGACCTTCAAGATTAAAGGCAGCCGGCATGACCGGATATTTTTCCTCACCCTTCCCGCGCCGCAGGTCGGTCGGTGTCGATGTCGGCGGCGTGATGGTCGGCGGCGGCGCCCCAGTCGTCGTCCAGTCGATGACCAACACCGACACGGCCGATATCGACCAGACGGTCGCGCAAGTGGCGGCGCTGCATCGCGCCGGCTCCGAGATCGTGCGCATAACGGTCGACCGCGACGAAAGCGCTGCCGCTGTGCCGGCCATCCGCGAGCGACTGGAGCGGCTCGGCATCAACGTGCCGCTGGTCGGCGATTTCCATTATATCGGCCACAAGCTCCTGGCCGATCATCCGGCCTGCGCCGCGGCCTTGGCCAAGTACCGCATCAACCCCGGCAATGTCGGTTTCAAGGACAAGAAGGACCGGCAGTTCGCGGCAATCGTCGAGATGGCGATCCGATACGACAAGCCGGTGCGCATCGGCGTCAACTGGGGTTCGCTCGACCAGGAGCTGCTGACCCGGCTGATGGATCACAACCAGGCCCAAGGCTTTCCGCTGACCGCGCAGGAAGTGACGCGCGAGGCAATCGTGCAATCGGCGATCCTGTCGGCCGAAATGGCCGAAGAGATCGGCCTTGCGCGCGAGAAAATCATCCTGTCGGCCAAGGTCAGCGGCGTGCAGGATCTGATCGCCGTCTACACCGAGCTTGCCACCCGATCCGACCATGCGCTGCACCTCGGCCTGACAGAGGCCGGCATGGGCTCGAAAGGCATCGTCGCCTCGTCCGCGGCCATGGGCATCCTGCTCCAGCAAGGCATCGGCGACACCATCCGCATCTCGCTGACGCCGGAGCCGAACGGCGACCGCACACGCGAAGTGCAGGTGTCGCAGGAGCTGTTGCAGACCATGGGCTTCAGGCAGTTCGTGCCGATCGTCGCCGCCTGCCCTGGTTGCGGCCGCACGACCTCGACCGTGTTCCAGGAGCTTGCCCAGAACATCCAGGCCGACCTGCGCAAGAACATGCCGGTGTGGCGTGAACAATATCCCGGCGTCGAGAACCTCAAGGTCGCGGTGATGGGTTGCATCGTCAACGGTCCGGGCGAATCCAAACATGCCGATATCGGCATTTCGCTGCCCGGCACCGGCGAGATGCCGACCGCCCCGGTATTCGTCGACGGCAAGAAGGCGGCGACGCTGCGCGGCCCATCGATTGCCGCGGATTTCGAGAAGATGGTCGCCGACTATATCGAATGGCGGTTCGGGCAGCACGACAAAGCCGCGGCGGAGTAGTTGAATGCGGCGTTTGCTCGGCGCGGCGCTGGTTCTCATTTGCGGGCTGATCTGGGCGACAGCCGTTCAGGCCGATCCACCACGGCCCGCCAAAAAGAAGCTGATCGACCAGGTTTGCAACCTGATCGAGGCCCATGCCGACCGGAACGGGCTGCCCAGGGATTTCTTTGCCCGGCTGATCTGGAAGGAAAGCCGTTTCGATCCCAATGCGGTCAGCCCGGTCGGCGCCGAAGGCATTGCCCAGTTCATGCCGGGCACGGCCAAGATACGCGGCCTCACCAATTCGTTCGATATCGAGCAGGCGATCCCGGCCTCGGCAAAATATCTCGCCGAACTGAAGACCGGCTTCGGCAATCTGGGCCTCGCCGCAGCCGCCTACAACGCCGGCGAGACCCGGGTGTCGCGCTGGCTGAATTCCGGCGGCTTCTTGCCGATGGAGACCGAAAGCTACGTTCTGGACGTCATGGGCGAGCCGGCCGACAGGTTCACCGACGCCGCGTATGCCGGCGTCATCCGGCCGCTCGACAAGAAGGCGAGTTTCGCTGCTGCTTGCCGCGAGCTGCCGGTGATCATGTCCAGAACCGTGCCGATGTCGTCGATCAACATCAAGCCGTGGGGCGTGCAGGTGGCCGGCAATTTTCGCCGCGCCGCGGCGCTCAACCAGTGGCTGAGAGTGAAAAGCCGGTTCCCGGCACTGCTTGCCGGCCACGATCCGGTGGTCAGCCGGGTACGTACCCCGATCGGTAGGCGCGGCATCTATGCCGTGCGGATCGGCGCCGATAGCAGAGCCAAGGCCGACACAATCTGCGACAAGCTGCAAAGCGTCGGCGGCGCCTGCATCGTGGTGCGCAACCGGTAAAGCCATATGTCGGTGCGTTTTGCGCCATTGCTGCCCATCTCGCTCCCCGTGGGCACTTCGTCCTCGATACGTGAATCATATTTTCGGTGAACCGTTAGGCAGGTCTTGCATCGTCGTCGATGCGGGGTAAGGTCCCCGCGATTTTTCGTGAAAGGGATCAGCATGGCCGGCTTCAAGACACTGGACGACATCGGCAATATCAGCGGCAAGCGTGTGCTGGTGCGTGTCGACCTCAACGTTCCCGTCACCGAGGGCAAGGTCACCGACGCCACCCGTATCGAGCGCATTGCGCCGACCATCGCCGAGCTCTCCGGCAAGGGCGCCAAGGTCATCCTGCTTGCCCATTTCGGCCGGCCCAAGGATGGACCGGCGCCGGAATTCTCACTCGAGCCGATCGCCAAGGCGACGGCGGACGTGCTCGGGCGCCCGGTTGGCTTTGCCGCCGACTGCATCGGCGACAAGGCGGCGAGCGCCGTCGCCGCCATGGACAGCGGCGACGTACTGCTGCTCGAGAACACCCGCTTCTACAAAGCTGAGGAGAAGAACAACCCGATCTTCACCGAAAAGCTCGCCGCCAACGGCGACATCTTCGTCAACGACGCCTTCTCGGCTGCGCACCGCGCCCATTCATCGACCGAAGGGCTGGCGCATTTGCTTCCCGCCTTCGCCGGCCGCACCATGCAGGCTGAGCTCGACGCGCTGGAAAAGGGTCTCGGCAATCCGGTTCGCCCCGTTGTCGCCATCGTCGGCGGCGCCAAGGTCTCGACCAAGATCGACCTCTTGATGAACCTGGTGAAGAAGGTCGACGCGCTGGTCATCGGCGGCGGCATGGCCAACACGTTTCTCGCCGCGCGCGGCACCGATGTCGGGAAATCCTTGTGCGAGCATGACCTCGCCAACACCGCCAAGCAGATCATGATCGAGGCAGCCGAGGCCGGCTGCGCCATCATCCTGCCCGCCGACGGCGTCGTCGCCAGGGAATTCAAGGCGGGCGCCGCTAGCGAGACCGTCGCCATAGCAGACGTGCCGGCAGACGGCATGATCCTCGATGTCGGCGCGAAAACCGAGAAAACCATTGCCGAATGGATCGACCGTGCCGCGACGCTGGTCTGGAACGGGCCGCTCGGCGCCTTCGAGATCGAGCCGTTCGACCACGCAACGGTGGCGACGGCCAGGCACGCGGCAGCGCGCACCAGGGCCGGCAGACTGATCTCGGTCGCCGGCGGCGGCGATACGGTGGCGGCGCTCAACCATGCCGGCGTCAGCGATGATTTCACTTATGTCTCGACGGCCGGCGGCGCTTTCCTCGAATGGATGGAAGGCAAGCCCTTGCCCGGCGTCGACGTCTTGAAGCGCTGAGCGCGGCCGCAAGAGCAGCGCGAAAGAGTGCGCCCGCGACTTTCAATCGATTCGCGCTTGTTTGACGAAATGGTTCGACTTGAACCTGCGTTGCTCTGGTGGTCTGCTGGGCGCGGATCAATTCTTTCAGGAGAAGCACGATGAGCGAACGTCTCGAGGACATTGCCGCCGCGATGGTGGCCGATGGCAAAGGCTTGCTGGCCGCCGACGAAAGCTCCGGCACCATCAAGAAGCGCTTCGACGTCATCGGTGTCGAGTCGACCGCCGACAGTCGCCGCGACTATCGCGAGATGATGTTCCGCGCCAGCGATGCAATGACCAAGTACATTTCCGGCGTCATCCTCTACGACGAGACCATTCACCAGAAGGCCGCCGACGGCACACCGCTGGTCGACATCATCAAGGCATCAGGCGCTATCCCCGGCATCAAGGTCGACGCCGGCGCCAAGCCGCTGGCCGGCTTTCCCGGCGACACCATCACCGAAGGCCTGGACGGCCTGCGCGAACGCCTTGCCGACTATTACAAGCTCGGCGCCCGCTTTGCCAAATGGCGCGCGGTGATCGACATCGATGTTGCCAAGGGCGTGCCTTCCGCCACCTCGATCGGCTCGAACGCCCATGCGCTCGCCCGTTACGCCGCGCTTTGCCAGGAGGCCGGCATCGTGCCGATCGTCGAGCCGGAGGTGCTGATGGACGGCGCCCACGACATCGACACCTGCTACGAGATCAGCAAGACAACGCTGACGAAGCTATACACCGAGCTCTATGCTGCCCGCGTCGTCCTCGAAGGCACCATCCTGAAACCGAACATGGTCCTCGCCGGCAAGAAATCAGGCAAGGTCAGCAGTCCCGACGAAGTCGCCGGAAAGACGATAAAACTGTTCCGCGAGACGGTGCCGGCCGCGATCGGAGGCATCGCCTTCCTGTCAGGCGGTCAAACGGACGAGCAGGCGACCGCCAACCTCAATGCCATCAACGCCATCGGGCCGCATCCGTGGAAGCTGACCTTCTCCTACGGCCGCGCCTTGCAGGCCGCTCCGCAGAAGGCCTGGAGCGGCAAGGCGGCGAATGTCGCCGCCGCACAGGCTGCCTTCGCCCATCGCGCCCACATGAACCATCTGGCAGCGCTTGGACAATGGCAGCCGACGCTGGAGCAAGCCGCCTGACGGAATTCAGGTTGCGTTCCCTCCGACCCGGGCCATGTGCCCGGGTTTGTTTGAAAGCAGCAAGGTCTGCAATTTCCTGCTACTGAAAATGCAGCTCGGTGTCGGTATTCCTCGCTGCCGAACGTCCTCCGTGAAAAGAGGAGCAGACCTATGCCAAACAACAAGACCGTTTCGCAGGAAGAGTGGTTTCAGGCGCACAAGGCGCATCTGGCGCGCGAAAAGGAATTGACGCGCTTTCGCGACCGCGTCGCCGCCGAACGCCGCGAACTGCCGTGGCTGAAGATCCGCAAGGACTACGTCTTCGAGACCGAGCAAGGGCCAAAGAAACTGCCCGACCTGTTCGGCGGCAACAGCCAGCTGATCGTCTACCATTTCATGTTCGGGCCGGGCGCCGATTATCGTTGCGAGGGCTGCTCGTTCCTTGCCGACCACATTGACGGTGCCAACCAGCATCTCAGGCACCACGACGTCTCGCTCGTGGTGGTGGCGCGGGCGCCGCTGGCCGAGCTTCTGCCCTACAAGCAGCGCATGGGCTGGAAATTCGACTGGGTGTCGTCGTACGCTTCGGACTTCAACTTCGACATGCAGGTGTCATTCACCGACAAGCAGATCGCGGCCGGCGACACGACCTACAATTTCGAGCGGCGCGCGCGGCAATCGAAGGATCTTCCCGGCACCAGCGTGTTCTATCGCGACGAGAAAGGCGACATCTTCCTGACTTTTATCTCGCGCTCCAGAGGCGGCGATCCGCTGATCGGCGCCTATCACTATCTCGACCTGACGCCGAAGGGTCGCAACGAAACCGGTCCCCACCATAGCCTGGTGGACTGGGTGCGGCTGCACGACGAATATGCGGATACGCCCGAGATGCAGGACAGCTGCTGCCATTGACGACGGGCGGTCACCCAAGGTCTTTCGCCTTCGGCCCGACATGCGCTAAGTGCTGTTCGCTATGCCCTAAAAGGGACTTGCCATGCGGCGCTTTCCGACCCTTCTCACCTGGCTCGCCTTTCCGGTCTATGTCTGGCAAGGACTTGGCGTGCGTCGCCGCACCGCCCGCATGCTGCCGGCGCAAGGTCCGGTCATGCACGAGATATCTGGCCTGGCGCCAGCAATCTCGGTTCTGGTGCTTGGCGATTCCTCCGCCGCCTCGGTAGGCATCGGCAATTCCGAAAACGGATTGGCCGCGCAACTGGCAGTTCTGATTGCGCAACGCACCGGCCGCACCGTGCGCTGGCGGGCGGCCGGCTTCAACTCGGCAACCTCTGGCCAGATCCGCGATCATGTGCTGCCCAATCTATCGGCCGATCCGTGGACGCATATCGTGCTGGCCATCGGTACCAACGACACCAAGAATTTTCATTCGGTACCGCGCTTCAAGCGCGAGTTTGGCGGCCTGCTCTACGCGCTGCGCGCCAAATGGCCGGAAGCGCGCGTCGTGTGGTCGCCGGTGCTGGAGTTCACCCGGGCTCCGGCAATGCCGCCGCTGCTCGGCAAGATCCTCGAAATCCGCGCCGTCGAAATGAACCGGATGGGCGAGCGCCTTTGCCTCGAACGCGGCGCCATACCGGCGCCCCGGCTGCCGATCACGGATGCCGATGCCGGCTTCGCATCGGATGGATTTCACGCTTCGGAAGCCGGCTACCGAGCCTGGGCGGAACATCTGGTCAGCCTGGTGCTCGCCAACGAACCGGGCGTCGCGTAGCGGGCCGCCCGCACTACGTCCAGTGCCCGAGCACCGCCGTAATCGAAATCGCCGCCATCGCCAGCAGCGCCAGCTTCCAGAAATCGCTGCGCCGCTTCAGCCCGGGCCAGCCGAGCGGCTTGATGAGCTGGATGACCATCATGAGGATGATGACGAGCGCGAGAAGTTTCGACATGCAGCCTTTGATCAGCATCGCGGCTGGCTGTCAAAGCGGCTCCGGGATCGCCGGCTTCCACTGCGGCAAGCCTCTTTTCAGCACTGCCTTGTCACTTCGATGGATAAATCGGAACGCCGGTCATGAGAGCCGCACCCTCCTGACAGACTGCTGTCAGCAGGGGTGTGCGATAGTGCCTGCATCGAAAGAGAGGAGACCAGCCATGAACGGTATTACCATTCTGCGTAGCGTGCAGCACTATGTCGGCAAGATCCGGACGATCCGCAATGAGATCCGCACCCAGCGATTCATGAACACCCTGCCGGCGGACATCCGCAAGGATATTGGTTGGCCGGACATGTATGGCGACCGCCGCAATGGCGGCAATTGAGGCAAGCTTTCTGCGTGGCGTTTGGATGCGACCTGGCGACGAGCTGAAATGGGCATGCTGAAGCCTCCTGACAGTATGGTGTCAGGAGGCTCGTGCCATAGTGCGATGGCCGCCGGAGCCGGATGGCCGAGAGGACGATCGATGAAAAGCTGGAACGACAGGCTGAGCACGCCTGGCATCAACGGCATAAGACCGTCGCCACGCACCATCGGCGACGTCGTCGAAGGCCAGCCGATGCGGGTCCCTACAGCTCGCCAGGTTCATGCATTCATCCGCTCCATCCCCGAAGGCATGGACATGAATATCCGCGCTTTGCGCACCGCTCTCGCCATCGAGCACGGTGCCGAGATGACATGTCCGGTCACCATCGGCTATCATCTGCGCACCGTCGTCGAGGCCGCCAACGAGGATCTTGAGCGTGGTATGGCGCTGGGCGACGTTGCGCCGTTCTGGCGGGTGGTCGACGCAAGCACGCCGACAACGAGGAAACTGTCCTTCGGCGCGGCCTTCGTCGCCGCGCAGCGCAAGCGCGAAGGGCTGGAACGATAGACGCCGAGGGACCATACGATGCGCCGCGCCGACAGGCTCTTCCAGATCGTGCAGCATCTGCGTGGTGGTCGTCTGGTCACCGCCCAGAAGCTGGGCACGTGGCTCGAGGTTTCCGAGCGGACGATCTATCGCGACATCGCAGACCTGCAGTCGACCGGCGTGCCGATCGACGGCGAGGCCGGTGTCGGCTACATGATGAGGGAGGGTTTCGACCTTCCGCCGCTGATGTTCACGCGTGACGAGATCGTCGCGCTGGTCGCCGGCGCCCGCATGGTGCGCGCCTTTGGTGGCGCGGCCATGGCGCGAGCCGCCGACGAGGCGCTGGTCAAGATAGGCGCCGTGTTGCCCGACGCCGAAAAGGACCGCATCGCCCGTACCGAGATCCACACGCCGATGTGGGTGGTAAGCGATGCCGCCCGCGAAGCCATCGACCTGATCGAGCGGTCCATCGAGAAACGTCAGGTGCTGACCATCGACTATTCGGATGAGGCCGGCCGCAGCACCGCGCGCGACATCCGCCCGCTCGGCCTGTGGTTCTGGGGCAAGGTGTGGACCTTGGTCGCCTGGTGTGAGATGCGCGGCGATTTCCGCGCCTTCCGCATCGACCGCATCGCCTCGGTGGTCATCGCCGGCCGCACCTTCAAGCCGGAGCGCGGCAAGCAGCTCGCCGATTTCTATCGCGCGGTGGAGCGCAGCGAGGATTACGGCATGGCGCCGGACCGGGCAGCGCGAAGCTGACACGGAAGATCACAAAAAAGCCCGCTTGAAAGCGGGCTTTTTGTTTTGGATGCCAGACCTATTCCTCTTCGTCGGCGTCCTTGTCCTTCGACTTCAGCGCCGAAAGCTTGGCGAAGACGGCGTTGGCGTCAAGTTCGCGGTCCTCGTCCTTCGGCTTTTCGGGCGCCGGCACCAGCCGTTCGGTCAAGGCGGCCGGCAGCAGCGTATCGCCGACCGGCTGCGCCTGCTCGCGGCCGCGCGAGGCGCGGTTGATTTCCATATCGAGGTCGATCTGCGACGTCAGGCCGAGCGTCACCGGATCCATCGGCTGGAGATTGGCGGAGTTCCAGTGCTTTCTGTCGCGGATCTGGTCGATCGTCGACTTCGTTGTGCCGACAAGGCGGGCAATCTGCGCATCCTTGAGCTCGGGATGGTTGCGCACCAGCCAGAGGATGGCGTTGGGCCGGTCCTGGCGCTTCGACAGCGGCGTGTAGCGCGGACCCTTGCGTTTGGATTCCGGCACCCGCACCTTGGGATCGGAGAGCTTCAGCCGGTGGTTGGCGTCCTTCTCGGCGCGCGCGATCTCGTCGCGAGTGAGCTGGCCGGTCATGATCGGGTCCATGCCCTTGATGCCTTGCGCCGACTCGCCGTCGGCGATCGCCTTGACCTCAAGCGGATGCAGTCCGCAGAACTGCGCGATCTGCTCGAAGGAAAGCGCTGTGTTGTCAACCAGCCAGACGGCGGTCGCCTTTGGCATCAGCAGCGTATTGGCCATTACAAAATCCTTCTCGTTCGCCCGCGTTCCCGCGCGGGCGGTGGTTTAGAGCCACCAAAATGGGAAAATCGCGGTCTATATAACCGCTCGCTCGCCGTTTCGCAATGTTTTTGGCAGGCGCGCGTCAAGGACGGCACGGCAGCGCGACCAGCAGACCGCGAAGGGTCGGCAGATGACGCCATGCAGTCGAAACCTTCAAAAAGACAAAGCCCGCCAGACCAAGGTCGGGCGGGCTCGGAACCGGCGACGGAAATCCGTCTGCTGCGGCTCTGGCTTCTAAAGCTTGATCCCGAACCGCGGCTCGGCGTTGCCGAAAAGCAGCGCCCGGTCTTCGAGCGGGATCGTGCTCGAGATCAAAGCCCTTTGCGGGCGATTCTCTCGATGTCGCCGCGGTTGATGCCGAGGTCGTTGAGCTGACGAGCATTCAGCCGGTTCAGTTCGCGCACGGTTTCGTTGTACATGCGCCAGTTACGGAAAGCGCGGATCGGGTTCATGATAGTCCTCCATCGTTTTGATGCCGCGTAAATAGGCATCGGCGATGAAAAATTGAACAGACGCTTTTGCATGGCCGCAATGCGTTTGTTGCATTGCACCATTAAACTTTCGTTCAGCCTGTTTGCGGGCCGTCAGGCGACATCGAGCACAATCTTGCCGATGTGCTCACCCTCCTCCATCCGCTCATGCGCCCGCCACGCTTCCTTGAGCGGGAAGATCGTATCCATCACCGGCGCAACCTTGCGCGTGCCGAGCAACGGCCAAACCTGCGCCTCCAGCGCAGCCGCAACTGCCGCCTTGAACTCCACGGTGCGTGGCCTGAGCAGCGATCCTGTGTGCACGAGCCGCTTGGCCATGATCTTGAAGAAATCGGCGCTCGCCACCGCCCCGCCCTGCGTCGCGATCTGGACGATGCGGCCTTCCATGGCTGCAGCCTCATAGTTTCGCGCCACATAGTCGCCGCCGACCATGTCGAGGATGACATTGGCACCCTTGCCGCCGGTTGCCTCCTTGACTGCGGCCACGAAGTCTTCCTCGCGGTAGTTGATCGCCCGGTCGGCGCCGAGCTTGAGGCAGGCGTCGCATTTCTCCTTGCTGCCGGCGGTGGTGACGACATAGGCGCCGAAAGCGGCAGCAAGCTGGATCGCCGTGGTGCCGATACCCGACGAGCCGCCATGCACGAGCAGGGTCTCGCCGCTCTTCAGGCCGCCGCGCTCGAAGACATTGTGCCAAACAGTGAAGTAGTTTTCCGGCAGCGCCGCCGCTTCGGTGTAGGTAAAGCCGGCGGGCAGCGGCAGCACGCTGCCGGCGTGCACTCTGACATATTCGGCATAGCCGCCGCCCGCCGTCAGCGCACAGACCCGGTCGCCGACGCGCCAGCGCGATATCTCGTCACCAAGGGCAGCAACTTCGCCTGCTGCTTCCAGGCCCGGCAGATCCGACGCTCCCGGCGGTGGCGGATAGGCGCCCTTGCGCTGTTGCACATCCGGCCGGTTGACGCCGGCGGCCCGCACCCGGATCAGGATCTCGCCGGGACCGGGAACCGGTACGTCGCGGGTTTCCGGTTTCAGCACTCGCGGCCCGCCCGGTTCCGATATGGCGATCGCCATCATCTTCGCCGGAATTTTCTGTGCGTTCGCCATGAATTTTCCCGTCGTGCTCCGCCGGTTTTTCGTGCCAGCTCTTGCCCGCCATTTGCATCCATACCCTTGCCCTATGTATGCTCATTGGCAAATCAGGCAAATGGGCAATCACGGAGGAGCGACGATGGCGATCTTCGACGACGAACCCAAGAAGAAGGCGCGCCCGCACGAGATCGGGCAGGATCTGTCGCTGCTTTCCGTCGATGAATTGTCCGAACGGATCGGCATCCTGCGCGACGAGATCGCCCGGCTGGAAGCCGAGCTCAAGACCAAGGGCTCGACCAAGTCGGCGGCAGAGGCGCTGTTTCGCCGCGGGTAGTTACTGCGGGCAATTCCAAAAGCTCGGGCACGCCGCCGAAAAGCCCGAATGCCGCTGTCTCCAGACTTGTGCCCTAAACCCCAGCCGGATTGAAAAATGTTCGCAAGCTACAGACCGATCCTCTCGCTGCTGCGCGGCACCGCGTTCCTGTTGGCGGCATCCGGACTGCACGGTCTGCTGTTGCCGCTGCGCGGCCAGGTGGAGGGCTTCTCGACGGCATCGCTCGGCCTGATGGGCACGGCTTGGGCCGGCGGCTTCGTCACCGGCTGCTTCTTTGCGCCACGCATCGTGCGCCGCGCCGGTCATGTCAGGGCTTTCGGCGCCTTTGCCGCATCGGGAGCGATCGTCGCACTGCTCACCGGCCTGATCATCGACGAATATACCTGGATCCTGCTGCGCGCCTTCACCGGCTTCACCATGGCCGGCGCCTTCATGGTTATCGAAAGCTGGCTCAACGAGAAGGCCACCAACGAAAACCGCGGCACCGTTTTCGGCCTCTACATGATGGTCACCTATGCCTCGATCATGGGCGGTCAGATGATCGTTGCCGGCGGCGATGTGAGATCGGCGTCGCTGTTCATGATCACCGGCATTCTGTTCTGCCTGTCGCTGATCCCGACGGCGGTCTCGACGGCGTCTCACCCCAAGCCGCTGCAGGACGTGTCGCTTGACGTCAAGGGGCTCTACGTCAATTCGCCGGTGTCGGCGATCGCTTGCGTGCTGATCGGCATCGCCAACGGCGCCTGGGGTACACTTGGTGCCGTCTATGGAGCGCGCATCGGCATCTCGACAGCCGAGATCGCGCTGATGATGAGCCTCGTGGTCATCGCCGGCGCCGCCATGCAGCTTCCGGCCGGGCGGCTCTCCGACACGACGGACCGTCGTTTCGTGCTGGCGGGCGCGGCCTTCGGCGCTGCGCTGTTTGCCATCGCCATCTTCCTGTTCGAACCGCGCTCCGGCGTCTTCGTCATCGTCTGCACCGCCGCCTACGGCGCCTTCGCCTACACGCTCTATTCGATCGCGGTGGCGCATGCCAATGACCATGCGCGATCGGAGGACTTCGTCAAAGTGTCGGGCGGCCTGCTGCTGCTTTATGGCTTCGGCACGATGATCGGTCCGCTGGTGGCCGCCGGCCTGATGGGCTGGATGCGCCCTGAGGGGCTGTTCCTGGCCACTGCGCTCGCGCATCTCAGCCTGGCTGGCTATACGCTGCTGCGCATCAGCCGTCGCGCGCCGGTGCCGATCGAAGGCCGCGATGCCTTCAAGACCCAGCCCGCCGATCGCTCGGTGACGCCGGAAGCGTTGCGGCTCGACCCGCGCAGAAAAGCTGAAGCCGACAGTTGAGATTCGAGGCGCTTTGCCCCACAAATAAGGCATGATGCTTTCCGACGCCTTCATGGCGATTGCCGATCCCAACCGGCGCCATCTCTTGGAAGAGCTCCGGCGCGGACCGAAGACCGTCAACGAATTGGCATCCGGCTTGCCGGTGTCCCGCCCGGCCGTTTCGCAGCACCTGAAGGTGCTGCTTGATGCGGGGTTGGTCAACGCCAAGCCGGAAGGCACCAGGCGCGTCTATACGGTCAGCAATGCCGGCTTCCTGAAGCTCAACATCTGGCTTGACCAGTTCTGGGATGCGGAGCAGCTCGGTTCACCCGGAAGCTGAGAGGCATCGTCAGCGCGTCGAGCAACTATGCAGCATCGGGCCTAGAGTATCCGTGTTGGTCAAGGGAGAGATGGTGTCCAGGTCCGATTGTCCCTGAGTAGTGCGTTTGCGAGGATGATGAGCTTTCGCATGATGGCTGTGATGGC